>JAQVDF010000260.1 GCA_028698405.1 Phenylobacterium sp.
ATTAATAGAAGGGCCGGCATTTTGGGGTGAAAATGGAACCGGATTTTTCACCATAAAACTTACCAATAGGGCTTCATCCCTAAGTTTTCGGACCAGATCCAGGTCCTCCTTATCTCCATTACTATTCTTTTCGAGGAAGAGATTATAGTATCGAACAGGGCTGCGGGGCCGAGGCGAGCTGGACGGGCGCCGGCGTGCTCGCCGGCGGCGTGGCCGACGCCTTGCCGGCCCAGCCGAGCAGCCGCCCCTCGTAGGGACGCAGCTGCATCGTGGACGTCGCGGCCGACGCCGAGGCGGCCTTGCGCGGCGGGCCATAGCGGTCCTGAACCGGTTCGGCGGCCGCGGAACCCGCGCAGGCCAGCGCAACGATGGCGAGGGCAAGTCGCATGGCCCGGACTGTGCCGCACGCGACTTAATCCCGGCCTAACGGTGGTCCTAAACCGCTGCTAACGGCCTCGCCACCACTTCAGGCCGGCCCGTTCGAGCGCCTCGAACAGGGCGTAGAGGGCCGCCCCCAGCAGGCCGAGCGCGAGCAGGGCGGCGAGCATGCGGGCGGTCTGCAGCCGGTGGCTGGCGTCGAGAATCCGCCAGGCCAGCCCCTGGGCCGAACCGGAGCCGGCGACGAACTCGGCCACCACCGCGCCGACGATGGCCAGGCCCGCCGCGACCTTTTGGCCTTCCAGCAGGAAGGGCAGGGCGGACGGCAGCCGCAGACGCAGCAGCCTCTGGCGGCGGTTCGCCCCGTAGAGGTCGAACAGGCGCTCGAGGTCCGGGTCGGCCGAACGCAGGCCCGTCACCGCGCCGGAGAAGATCGGGAAGAAGGCGACCACCGCGGCCAGCGCCACGATGGCCCGCTCCGGATGATCGATCCCGGCCCAGATGTTCACCAGCGGGGCGATGGCGATCACCGGAGTGACCTGCAGAACCACCGCCAGCGGTCGCAGAGCCCTGTGCAGGGCGGGGCTGAGGGCGGCGCCGAGCGCCGCGAGCTGGGCCAGCAGGCTGGCCACGATCAGCGCCTGCAGCGCCATCGCCAGGGTGTTCCAGGCCGACGCAATGAGACTCTTCCAGTCGCCGGCCAACGCCTCGGCCACCGCGCTCGGGGGCGGCAGCACGTAGGACGGCACGGCCAGGGCGCGGACGGCGATCTCCCATATCGCCAGCAGGGCGAGGATCAGTGCCACGGGGGCGAGGATGTCGGCGATCCGTTTCACGCCGCCGCCATCCCCTGGGCCAGGGCGGCCGAGACCTGCTCCACCGTCTCGCGGAACTGCGGCGTGGTGCGGAAGCCGGGTGGCCGGGGCAGGGACTGTGGCGTGGCCAGCTCGGCCAGGATGCGGCCGGGACCGGGGCTCATCACCACCACCCGCGAGGCCATGTACACCGCCTCCTCGACGCTGTGGGTCACGAACACCGTCGCCGGGCCAGTCTCGCGCCACAGCGCCAGCACATCGTCGGCCAACGCCCGGCGGGTGATCTCGTCGAGGGCGGCGAACGGCTCGTCGAGCAGCAGCAGCCTGGGGGAGGTGACCAGCGCCCGAGCGAGCGAAACCCGCATGGCCATGCCGCCGGAAAGCTGTGCGGGGCGCGCCGCCTCACGCCCGGACAGGCCCACCCGGGCGAGAGCGGCGTCGGCCCGCTCGCGCGCATCTCTCTTGGAGACCCCGGACAGCTCGAGCGGCAGGGCGACGTTGGACCGGGCGGTGAGCCAGGGCGCGAGCGTCGGGGACTGGAAGACCACAGCCGTCTCGCCGGGGCGGGCGCCGCGGCGCACCTGGCCTTTCTGCGGTGCTTCCAGGCCGGCGAGCAGTCGCAGCGCCGTGGATTTGCCGCAGCCCGAGGGACCGACGAGGGCGACGATCTCGCCTGCCGCGAGTGCAAGGCTGAACGGCCCCAGGGCGCCGCGGCCGCCGTAGGCCACCTCGACGTCGATCAGCTCGGCGACGCTCATGCGCCCGGTCTCGGCGCGGCGGGCAGGGGGAGAGCGGCTGGCAAGGTCTCGCTCACCGGCGCCTACTGCGCGAACTGCAGCGTGTAGGCCTTCTTGTAGTCCATGTCCGGCGGGTAGACGCCTTCCGTGGCGGCCATCTGGAAGAACTCGGCCCAGCGGGCGTCGGTCATGCGGCCGATGGCGGCCGTGTCGCCCCCGTCGACGATGCCGTAGCTCTTCAGCTTCTCGCGCGCCTGGTCGAGGACGTCCTGAGTCATCTCGGGATTGTCCTTGAGGATCAGCGCATCGCCGGGGCGTGGGTCGCCGTAGAGGTAGTCGCGCCAGCCGGCGGCGCTGGCCTCGACGAACGCCTTCACGGTCTCCGGGTCCTCGGCGATCAGCTCGTCGGTCGCCAGAACCATGGTGGCGTAGCTGGGATAGCCGGCGTCGGCCAGCAGCATGACCTTGGGCTGGATGCCCCCTTCCTTCTCCAGTGTGTAGGGCTCGGAGGTGACATAGCCCTGTTGGGCGATGCGCTTGTCGGCCAGGAAGGGCGCCGGGCTGAAGGCATACTTGCGCACCTGGTCGTCGGTGAAGCCGTACTTGGCCTTCAGCCACACCCAGAAGGCGTTGACCGAGGCGTCGGAGAGCAGGATCGGCCGACCCTTCAGGTCGGCGATGCTCTCCACGCCCTGGTCGGGGTGGGCGATCAGCACCTGCGGGTCCTTCTGCATGAAGGCGGCGACGGCCTTCACCGGGACGTTCTCCTGGGCGAGGTTGAGGACGATGAAGCTGTTGGAGCCCATCCCCATCTCGACCTGACCGGCGGCCAGCAGCTGCGGCACGTTCACGCCCGGTCCGCCCTGGAGGATGCGCACGTCGAGGCCCCGCTTGGCGTATTCGCCGGTGGCCAGCGCCTGGTAGAAGCCGCCGTGCTCGGCCTGGGCCCGCCAGTCGGTGGCGAAGCGCACCACCTTGCCCCCGTCCGCCCGGGGCGTCTCGGCCTCCTGCTTGGCCGGCGAGCAGGCGCAGACCAGGGCGGCCAAGGCGAGAGCGAGAGTGCGGACGATCTTCATGGGGCCCCCGGAGCGTTGTTCGCCCGGAGCCTTACGGGGCTAGCCCCAAAGAGCAAGAGGGCGGCGCTCCGGTCGCCCGGCGCGTCGCCCTCCTCCAGATCCTTTTGAGGGGACCTGCGCCGGAAGAAATCGACTGCGGTTTCGATGCGCAGGTTTCCCTGCCTTCTCCGTCGCGGCCTACGATCTTTCCGTCCTTCAGGTCCCGGGTCGCCCTGGTCCCTGCGCTTCGTCTGATCGTTCCGAGACCTTCAGCTCGGCGGCATGTCCTGAGAGAGGCTTTCGCCCCAGACGGGTCTTCCGCTTGGCCTTGGCTCGGTTCTGCGTCTTTGGTTTTGGTCTTCCTTCGACAGTCGCCTGTCTCGGGTTTTCCGTCCGCCTCGGGCGCAGTTCCTTCTGGCAAAATTAAGCTTGCGCCCGAACGTCGTTATCCGCAAGGGCCGCGAATCAACCCTCTGTGAACAAGGTTCGCCGAACGCTGCCCCGGACGGTGGAAAAACGGTTAACAGGGAAGCTAAGCCCCTGAAGAATCAGCACCGCAAGTTATCCACAGCAATCGGCTAGCCGCCCGCCTCCAGCGCCTCGCGACGCTCTTCGAGAGCCAGCCACTCCTCCTCGGCGGCGGACAGCTGGCTGCGGGCCGCTTCCAGGGCCTTGCCGTACCGCTCGAAGGCGGCCGGGTCGCGGGCGTAGAGGCCGGGGTCGGCCAGCTGGCTTTCCAGCAGGGCGATCTTCTCAGGCAGTTCGTGGATCAGCTGGTCGAGCTCGGCGAGCCGCCGCTGCTCCTTGTAGGAGAGCTTGGCCGGCCGAACGGGGGCTGCGGGCGCCGGCCTGGGCGCGGCGGCGGGCCTGGCCGGCGTCGCGCGGCGGGCCGCAGCCTCGAAGAAGCCGGGGTTCTGCGAGACGAAGTCGGTCCAGCCGCCGGGCGTTTCCACCGCCTTGCCCTTGCCGTCGATGCCGACGGTGGAGGTCGCCAGCCGGTCGATGAAGTCGCGGTCGTGGCTGACCAGGATCAGGGTGCCCTCGTAGTCGGCCAGCAGGTCCTCGAGCAGCTCGAGGGTGTCCATGT
>JAQVDF010000261.1 GCA_028698405.1 Phenylobacterium sp.
ACCCCCGAGCGCTCGCGCCCGCGTCGACCTGACCGGCCTGGCCCAGGCGGAGTACTTCCGCGACTAGGAAGGCAAGGACGTGCTGTTGTTCATCGACAACATCTTCCGCTTCACCCAGGCGGGTTCGGAAGTGTCGGCGCTGCTCGGCCGGATCCCCTCGGCGGTGGGCTATCAGCCGACCCTGGCCACCGAGATGGGCAACCTGCAGGAGCGGATCACCTCCACCAACAAGGGCTCGATCACCTCGGTGCAGGCCATCTACGTGCCCGCCGACGACCTGACCGACCCGGCCCCGGCCACCTCGTTCGCCCACCTGGACGCCACGACCGTGCTGAGCCGCGACATCGCCGCCCAGGGCATCTTCCCGGCCGTGGACCCGCTGGACTCCACCTCGCGGATCCTCGACCCGCTGGTGATTGGCGAGGAGCACTACACCGTCGCCCGCCGCACCCAGGAAATCCTCCAGCAGTACAAGGCGCTGAAGGACATCATCGCCATCCTGGGCATGGACGAGCTGTCGGAAGACGACAAGCTGGTGGTGGCCCGCGCCCGGAAGATCCAACGCTTCCTGTCGCAGCCCTTCCACGTCGCCGAGCAGTTCACCAACCTCCCGGGCGTGCTGGTGCCGCTGGAAGACACCATCCGCTCGTTCAAGGCCATCTGCGACGGCGAGTACGACCACCTGCCGGAGCCGGCCTTCTACAACGTCGGCACCATCGAGGACGCCGTTCGCAAGGCCGAGCAGCTGGCCGAGGAGGCCTAGGTGGCCGACAAGCTCCACTTCTCCCTGGTTTCCCCCGAGCGCGAGCTGTTCTCGGGCCTGGTCGACCAGGTGGACGCGCCGGGCGCCGAGGGCGACTTCGGCGTGCTGGCCAACCACGCCCCGTTCATGACCACCCTGCGCGAAGGCCGGGTGGTGGTGCACGAGGGCGCCTCGCGCCGGGCCTTCGACGTGCGCGGCGGCTTCGCCGACGTCACGCCTCAGGGGCTGACCATTCTGGCCGAGAGCGCCACCGAAGCAGCCGTCTGATCCGGTCGCTCCTCGGCGATATCGCTTAGCGACGGGCCTGCCCGAGAGGGCGGGCCCGTTTCGCTGCCCGTCCCGCTCAGCCCCCGTTCATCGCCAAGGGCGAAATATGCCGGCCAGACTCGGCCTGACTTGGGTTGCGCTCCCGAAACAGGGCTGGCAGATGAAAATCGGATGGCGTCCGGCTCAGCTGGCCGGTCTGGAAGTCAGGGAACTCAACATGCGTACCGCCCTCGTCAGTCTCGTCGCCCTCGCGGGCTTCACCACCGCCGCGGTGGCGCAGCCTGCCGAAACGCCGCCGGCCGAGCCCGCGGCGCCGGCGCCCGCCGCAGAAGCGCCGGCCGCGCCGCCCGCGACCGAGGCCGCCCCGGCCCAGGAGCTGCCGCAGCGGCCGACGAGCGGCATCGGGGCCATCACCCTCGACGCCATCGAGCGGATTTGCGTTCCGCTGGTTCGCGGCGGCGACGCCGACCAGCTGGCCAGGGGCTACGGCCTGAAAAAGCAGCGCGACCGCTACGTCGGGACCCTGGAGACCAAGCCCTACACCATCGCCCTCGAGCCGCAGCGATCCGACAAGGACACCTGCGAGCTGACCCTCGAGTTCGCCATCGGCCAGGACGAGGAGCTCGCCAAGGCGCTGCACACCTGGGCCTTCCTGCACGATCCCGAGCTGAAGCCCTACCGCAGCGACATCCGTCCGGATCCCGTGGACGGCAACCAGCTGACCACCCGCTCGTGGGAACACTTCACCAACACCGACTCCACCGGCCTGGTGTTCGTGCTGCACCGCAAGCCTGACGGCACGCCGATCGCGCGCAACCGCGAGCGGGCCAAGATCCTCTACCAGGAACGCAAGCTCTAAGACGGATCTCGCGCCGCCCCGATCAGGCGGCGGCGCGGACCTCCCGGTCCAGCCACTCCAGCACCCGGCCGGCGACCTCGCGCCAGCCGGGCTCTCCAACCAGCCAGTGGCTCATGCCGGGCAGCACCTCGCACGGCGCGCCGAGCCGGGCCGCGGTCTGACGGACCGTGGCCGCCGCATGGACCACGTCCTTCTCGCCGACCAGCACCAGCGCCGGGACCTCGCGGGCCCCCGCCGGCAGCCGGGTGGTCATGAACGGGTCAAGCCACCAGTTCAGCGTCTCCCAGAGCGCCCGGCCGCTCTCGGGCCGCAGGCGCGCGACCACGGCCGACCGTTCGGCCCTCGGCATTCGATCCAGGCTGAACCGGCGCATCATCTTGCCGTCCGGCTCCACGGCCTGGGTCCAGAAGGGGCCGAGCATGTGCAGGCCGAACGCGGTGATCGCCTCCTCGACCGTGTTGCCGGGCACGCCCCAGGGAGCGGACGGGGCCAGCAGGGCCATGCCCCGCACCCGCGCGCGGCCCGCGGCCATCTGGCAGACGAGACCGCCCAGCGAGTGGCCGAGCAGCACCGGCGGCTCGGGCAGGCTGTCCGCGAGCCGGACCACGTCGGCCACGTAGTCGGCCATCGAGACGGCGGCCACGGCGGTTCGCGGGTCGTCCGGCGCATGGCCGCGCAGGTGCGGCGTCAGCACCCGATGGCCGGCCTTCTCGAACGGTTCGGCGAAGGCCTCGAAGGCCCAGCCCCCGCAGAATGCCCCATGCACCATGACGATCGGCGCGGCCACCGGCGGCGCCTCAGACCGCGCCGTGGCGGCGGGCGCGGTGCGCGGCGAAGTCGCGGAAGGCTTCGGCGACCTGTTCGTAGGTCGGCCGCTTGAACGGCACGACGTTCTCCACCGCCTCGTCCAGCAGGGCCCAGCGCCAGGCGTCGAACTCCACATGCGGGGTGGCGGCCAGGTTGATCTCGCTCTCCGGACCCTCGAAGCGCAGCGCGAACCAGACCTGTCGCTGGCCCTTCCAGCCGCGCGCGGCCTTGCCGTTCCTGTGGTCGGCGGGAAAGTCGTAGTGCAGCCAGCCGTCCGTGCGGCCGAGCAGGCTGGTGGAGGTGACGCCGGTCTCCTCGGCCAGCTCGCGACGCGCCGCGTCCAGCAAGTCCTCGCCGGCGTCGACCCCGCCCTGCGGGAACTGCCAGTTGTAGGGGCCCGGGGTGTTCACGCGCCGGCCCAGCCAGACCAGGCCGTCCGGGTGGAACAGCACCACCCCGACATTCGGGCGGTAGAGCGAAAGGTCGGTCATGGAGCTCTGTTTCAAGACTTGAGCTCGGATTCAAGAGCCTGGGTCGCCGCAGGCTCCAGGATGCCGGGCGAAGCCTAGGGCCTGGTCAGCGCCGAAGCGGGCGCGAGCTGGTAGCCCCGCTGCTCCAGCCCCTGTGCCCAATGCGCGACCTGGGCCAAGGTTACCGGATAGGCGAAGCCCGCGCCCAGCGCCTCGCCGTCCTGGATTGCCCCGGCCTCGAGCGCCAGGAGATGCTGGTCGATGGCCTCGGCCGAGAGCTGGTCGTCGATGATCCGGTCGGCGGAGGCGCGCGGCACGCCGAGCCCGCGCCGGGCGGCCGAGCCGTCGTCGACGAAGGCCAGTCCCCTGGCCCGCAGCGCGCTCGCGAAGGTCTGCATCGCCGCATCGGACGCGACGAACTTCGAGCCCAGATAGTTGGTGACGCCGTAGTAGCCGGCGGCGCGCGACAGCAGCCATTCCAGCTTGCGGACCGTGTCGGCCGGCGGCGCCTGCGCGAGCAGGGTGTAGGGGCCGGGATCGTTCTCCGGATAGTCGATCGGCTCCATCGGCGCTTCCAGCAGCACCTCGTGGCCGTGCGCGCGGGCCAGGTCGACCCAGCCCTGCAGGCCCTCGGCGTAGGGCACGAAGGAAAGGGTGACCTGCGGCGGGAGGGTCTCGATGGCCTGACGGGTCGCCTTGGCGTTCAGGCCCAGGCCCCCGATCATGATGGCGATCCTGGGCTTGCCGTTGGGCGTGAACGGGCGGGCGTAGACTTCCGCGGGCGTGCGGCCGTCCTGCGAGATGATCGGCAGCAGCCCGCCAGGACCTTGGGTGTGAAAGCCCGCCAGCGGCGCCTGCGGCAGCGGCCCGCCGGCCTGGAACG
>JAQVDF010000262.1 GCA_028698405.1 Phenylobacterium sp.
CCAGAAGCGGAACGCCTCGAAGCCGGCGGCGATGGCGATGCCCGGGACGCCGGCGGCTTCGGTGAGGCCGACGGCCGCGCCGATCAGGACGGCGGAGACGCCCGGCACGAAGAAGATCGCCGCCAGCAGGGCGACCATCGCCACGGCCTCGACCTTGCCGAGCCGCTCGCGCACGTCCTGCGGCAGGAAGGGACGGATGACGCCCCAGCCGTCGAGGCCGGGGACCGGCAGCAGGTTGAGGATCAGGGCGGTCGCCTGCAGGAAGGCGAGGAAGGCCAGCGCCGCGGAGAGGGCGATGCCGTCCGCGCCGTAGAGCCCGAGCCAGAACTGCGCCGCCGCGGACAGGATCACGAACATGGCCAGGGTGCCGGCCGGCCCCGCCAGCGAGGCGGCCGATCGCCAGGCGGGGCTGCGCATCAGGTCCTCGCGCAGGTACACCGCCCCGCCCGGAAAGCCGATGCCGCCCAGCGCCAGGGCGATCAGCGGGATGACCAGGCTGGTCCCCAGGTCGGCGTACTTGATGGGATCGAGCGTCAGATAGCCTTTCTCGGCCACCGTGTGGTCGCCCGCCTTCCAGGCGACGAAGGCGTGGCCGAACTCGTGGGCGACCAGCGCCAGCATCCAGCCGGCCACCACGAAGACGAAGGTCACGATGCCCGGCGCGCCCCGGACGAGCGCCAGCACAGCGCCCAGCGCCAGCCAGCCGGCCAGCAACCCGACGGCGGATGCGCTGATCCCGCGCCGGGGCGCGTCGCCTCGCGTGTCGCCGGTGCGGCTCAGGTCAGACCTGCTTGGGCCGGAAGCGCTTGTTGGCGGGGAAGCCCCTGGGCGCCACCTTGCCCGCCGCGGCGCGGCGGCCGGCCCACTGGCCCCATTCCGGCCAGGCGCGGGTGCGGCCGGCCGCATCGATCCAGCCCGCTCCTTCGGCGCTGTCGAACACCAGGGCGTCGCGCAGGCCGCCCTCGCGGTAGGACTGCAGCTTCACGCCCTTGCCCCTGGCCATCTCCGGCAGCTCGGAGGCCGGGAAGATCAGGATCTTGCCGTTGTCGCCGATCACCGCGACCTGGTCGCCGGTCATCGGCAGGCAGACGGCCGCGCCCTTCTCGTCGACGTTCAGCACCTGCTTGCCGGCGCGGCGGAAGGCGATCGCCTCCTCTTCCGGCAGGATGAAGCCGTAGCCGGCGCGCGAGGCGAGCAGCCGCTTCGTCCCCGGCCGGTGCGGGAACACGGCCAGGATGCCGACCTTGTCGTCGAGGTCGACCATCAGCCGCAGCGGCTCGCCGTGGCCACGGGCCGAGGGGAGCTTGTCGCAGCCGAGGGTGAAGAACCGCCCGTCGGTGGCGAAGATCAGCAGCTTGTCGGTGGTCTCGGCCGGGACCAGGAAGCCCAGCTTGTCGCCCTCCTTGAACTTCAGCTCCGAGGGATCCTCCACCCTGCCCTTGGCGGCGCGGATCCAGCCGCGCTCGGAGAGGATGACGGTGATCGGTTCGCGCACCACCATCGCCTCGATCGCCGCCTCCGGATCGACGGTCGGCGCCTCGGCGAACACCGAGCGGCGCTTGCCGAGCGTGGTCTCCGGGCCCAGTACGCCGCGGACGTCCCTCAGGCCGACGCCCACCAGCCGCCACTGCATCTTCTCGGAGTCCAGCATCTTGAGCAGTTCGTCGCGCTCCTCGGAGAGCTCGGCGTGCTCGCGGCGGATCTCCATCTCCTCCAGCTTGGCCAGCTGGCGCAGGCGGGTGTTGAGGATCGCCTCGGCCTGGGTCTCGGTCAGCTCGAAGGCGGCGACCAGCTTGGCCTTGGGCTCGTCCTCGTAGCGGACGATGCGGATCACCTCGTCGAGGTTGAGGTAGGCGATCAGCAGGCCGACCAGGATGTGCAGCCTGGCCTCGATCTTGGCCAGGCGATGGCGGCCGCGGCGCACCAGCACCTCGCGCCGGTGGTCGAGGAAGGCCTGCAGCGCCTCCTTCAGCCCCATCACCCGCGGCGTTCCGCGGGCGTCCAGCACGTTGATGTTGACCGAGAAGCGGGTCTCGAGGTCGGACAGCCGGAACAGGCTCTCCATCAGCACCTCGGGCTCGACGTTGCGGCTCTTGGGCTCCAGCACCAGTCGCACGTCCTCGGCGCTCTCGTCGCGCACGTCGCCCAGGAGGGCCGCCTTCTTGGTCTCGATCAGCCCGGCGAGCTGCTCGACCAGGTCGGCCTTCTTCACCTGGTAGGGGATTTCGGTGACGACGATCTGGTAGGTGCCGCGGCCCGTGTCCTCGCGGCTCCAGGCGGCGCGCCCCCGCACGCCGCCGCGGCCGGTCTCGTAGGTCTCCAGGAGGCTGGCGCGCGGCTCCACGATCACCCCGCCGGTCGGGAAGTCGGGGCCCTGCACGTGGACCATCAGCTCCTCGGTGGTCGCCTCGGGCTTCTCCAGCAGCAGCAGGCAGGCGTCGATCAGCTCGGCGGCGTTGTGCGGCGGGATGGAGGTGGCCATGCCGACCGCGATGCCGCTGGAGCCGTTGGCCAGCAGGTTGGGGAAGCCGGCCGGCAGCACCACCGGCTCCTCGTCCTCGCCATCGTAGGTCGGCCGGAAGTCGACCGCGTCCTCGTCGATGCCGTCGAGCAGCAGCTGGGCGGCGGGCGCCAGCTTGCACTCGGTGTAGCGCATGGCCGCGGCGTTATCGCCGTCGATGTTGCCGAAGTTGCCCTGGCCGAGCACCAGCGGGTAGCGCTGGGCGAACTCCTGCGCCAGACGCACCAGGGCGTCGTAGATCGCCTGGTCGCCGTGCGGGTGATACTGGCCCATCACCTCGCCGACCACCTTGGCGCACTTGCGCGCGGCCGCCTCGGGGTTCAGCCGCATCTGGTTCATCGCGTAGAGCACGCGGCGGTGCACGGGCTTCAGCCCGTCGCGGACGTCCGGCAGCGCCCGGTTGGTGATGGTCGAGAGCGCATAGGCGAGATAGCGCCGCGACAGCGCCTCGGAGAGGGGCTCTTCGATGATGCGGTCGGGCTCGCCCGGCGGTGGCGTATGAACGGTCATGCTCGAATCGGGGTCCAGGGACGGGACAGACTAGCGGTTCCGGCGGCGGGGCGCGCTGAGACCAAATCTCCGGCTACAGCCGTCCGGCGTCGGCCAGCCGGTCGACCAGCCAGAGCCTGGCCGGCGGCAGCGGCCGGTTCATCGGATTGAAGATGAAGGCCTCCAGGAAATGGCCGGTGATGTCCAGCCCGCGACCGACGTCGCCGGGCTCCAACGGCGCCTGGGACGAGAGCAGGAAGCCGGGCAGCGGCAGCAGCCGGTCCTTGTAGGGCTCGCCCGCGGCGCGGCTCACCGCCCGCCCCGTCCGGGGGCTGACCCAGACCAGATCGTCGGTGGTCCCGGTGGCGGCGCATTTGGACAGGTCCAGTCCGAAGCCCAGGTCCTGCAACAGGCCGGCCTCGAAGCGGACGAACACCGCCGGCCAGACCTCGGGCAGCACCAGGGCCGAGCACAGCGCCTCGAAGGCCAGGAAGGCGCCGGGATGCGGCTCGCGCTCGGGCAGCGCGCCGGCGGCCACCGCTGCGGCGGCCGAGAGGCCGGCCAGCGCCAGGGCGTCGTCGAACAGGGCCGCCGGTCCCTCCCCCACCGGCTCGAGCTGGGCGGACCCCAGCTGGTCGGGCACCCGGGCGCGGAAGCGGGCGATCACCCGCGCGCCCGCCTGCAGGAAGGGCCGCATCCGGCGCGAGGCGCCGCCGGCCACGTGAGCCGCGTACTTGCCGTGGCGGGCGGTGAGCAGCTCGACGATCGCGCCCGACTCCCCGTGCGCGCGGGCCGAGAGCACGAAGGCGTCGTCCTCGAATTCCATCAGACGTCGAAGTCGAGCCCGACCTGGCTGTAGTGCTCGCGCTTCTCCTGCCAGCGCTCGTCGACCTTGACGTGCAGGAACAGGTGCACCGGCCGGCCGAGTATGAGGGCCAGCTCCTCGCGCGACTTCTGGCCGATCCACTTCAGGGTCTGGCCGCCCTTGCCCAGGATGATAGCCCGCTGGCCCTCGCGCTCGACGTAGATGGTCTGCTCG
>JAQVDF010000263.1 GCA_028698405.1 Phenylobacterium sp.
CTGCCCATCCGCGTCGAACTGAAGGCCCTGACCCGCGACGACTTCCGCCGCATCCTCACCGAGCCGGAAGCCAACCTTATCGTGCAGAACCAGGCGCTGCTGGCCACCGAAGGCGTGAAGCTGGAGTTCACCGAGGACGCCATCGACTCCATGGCCGACGCCGCCGTGCAGGTGAACGCGGCGGTGGAGAACATCGGCGCCCGCCGCCTGCAGACCGTCATGGAGAAGGTTCTCGAGGAGGTGAGCTTCACCGCCTCCGACCGCTCGGGCGAGACGGTGACGGTGGACGCAGCCTACGTGAAGAGCCGCATCGGCGACCTCGCCCAGAACGCCGACCTGTCGCGCTTCATCCTCTAGCCATGTGCGGGGCCTGCCTCTCACGCCGCCGACTGCTGGCGGCGCTGGCGGCGGCGCCCCTGGCGGCCTGCAGCGAGAACCTCGACACCGGCCGCAACCAGCTGATCCTGGTGGACGACGCCCAGCTCGCGGGCCTGGCCGATCAGGCCTGGGGCGACCTCGCGGCCAAGACGCCGCGGCTGGCCGACCCCGAGGCGCAGGCCAGGGTCGCGCGCGTCGGCGCCGGCATCGCCGGGGCGACCGGCCGCACCGACCTGGACTGGGGCTACGAAGTGTTCGACGCCCCCGACTCCAACGCCTTCGTGCTGCCCAACGGCAAGGTGGCGGTGTTCCGCGGCCTGCTGGAGGCGGTGCGCTCGGACGACGAGCTGGCCGCGGTGATGGGCCACGAGGCCGGCCACGTGGTCGCCCGCCACGCCGCCGAGCGGGTCTCGCAGCAGCTCGCCATCCAGGCCGGCGTCAGCCTCGTGCAGATCCTGCTGTCCGACCAGGCCGGCGAGAGCGCCGACGCGATCGCCGGGGCCCTCGGCATGGGCGCCCTCTACGGCGTCATCCTGCCCTATTCGCGCAAGCACGAGCTGGAGGCCGACGCCCTCGGCCTGACGCTGATGGAAAAAGCCGGCCACGACCCCGTCGCCGCCGTCGCCTTCTGGGAGCGCCGCATCGCCGAGTCCCGGGGCCAGGGCGGCGTGCCGGAAGTGCTCTCCACCCACCCGGCCGACGCGACCCGCCTGGCCCGGCTGCGCGAAGCGGTCGCCGGCGGCTGACCCGGCGCCGTACGGTCAGAAGCGCGCGTTGCGCGCGCGCCAGATGGCGGTCTCCAGCGCCCGGGCGAACTCGGCGCGCTCGCGCGGGCTGAGCGCCTGGGCGACGGCCACCTCCCGTCCGGAGAGGCGCAGGCGCAGGGCCACCGGCACGTCGTCGTCCATCTCCAGCGCGATGCGGGTGAAGGCTGTCGGCGAGGACCAGACCAGCCGCGACCACTTCGGCGTCTCGTGCACGACCCGCACCTCGGAGGCGTCGACCTGCACCCGCTCCACCCGCCGGGCAGCCGCGAAGCTGACGAGGAAGGCGACAACGACGGCCGCCACGTCCAGGCCCAGGAACAGCGGCACCAGATGCGCCCCGAGGTAGAGGAAGACCGCCGCCGCCAGCACGTTGAAGAAGGTCACCACGCTGATCAGGATCACGAATCCGCGCTGCGAGAGGCTGCGGTTCGGAACGATCTCCGCGTCCATGAAGAGCAGGCGGTCCATGACGGCCTTCCCGTGCGGTTGGGGCGTTCAAGTTAGCCTGCGGAGCCGCCTTGGCGAAGAGCCCCGAACAGGGCAAGCAGGCCCCATGGCCAGACCCGCGCCCGCCAAAAAGCTCAAGCCCGCCGAACAGGCGCGCATCGCCGAAATCTTCGACAGGTTCGCCGCCCTGAACGACGATCCCCGCACCGAACTGGAGTACCGCGACCCCTTCACCCTGGTGGTCGCCGTGGCGCTCTCCGCCCAGGCCACGGACAAGTCGGTCAACAAGGCCACGGAACGGCTGTTCGCGGACGCGCCGACCCCCGAGGCGATGCTGGCGCTCGGCGAGGAAGGACTGATCCCCTACATCGCCTCGATCGGCCTGTTCCGCACCAAGGCCAAGAACGTGGTGGCGCTGTCCCGCATCCTGGTGGAGCGCTACGGGGGCGAGGCGCCCCTGAACCGCGAAGCGCTTCAGGCCCTGCCCGGCGTCGGCCGCAAGACCGCCAGCGTGGTGCTGAACGAGCTGGGCGTCGAGCCCGCAATCGCCGTGGACACCCACGTCTTCCGCGTCTCGCACCGGCTGGGCCTGTCGACCGGCAAGACGCCCGAGCAGGTCGAGGCCGAGCTGATGGGAAAGATCCCGCAGCCCTACCTCACCCGCGCCCACCATTGGCTGATCCTGCACGGCCGCTACACCTGCCTGGCGCGCAGGCCGAAATGCGGCGAGTGCCCGGTGGCCGACCTCTGCCCGTCGCGCCACCTGTTCGAAACCGGGACGGCCGGCGCCCCAGCGTCGCCTTCCCGACGTAAAAAAGCCGCTTCTGCGGCGTGATGACGCTCTCTTCGGTTGAAATCGGCCGTTTCCCTAGGTGACAGCGCCGCAACTCACGACGTAGCGTGGCCCGGAGCGACTCACCGGCGGCAGACGGCCGGGGGCGCGTGCCTCATTGGGAGCTGGCGACAAAATGGCAGACACGAAAAAGAAGCCCAACGCGCTGCAGCAGCCGCTGCAACCCTCCGCCGAACTGCAGGCTGTGATCGGCAGCGGTCAGGTCACCCGGGGCGAAGTGGTCTCCAAGATCTGGGACTACATCAAGAAGAACAACCTGCAGAACCCGCAGAACAAGCGCGAGATCGTGGCCGACGCCAAGCTGAAGCCGGTGTTCGGCGGCAAGGACCGGGTGTCGATGTTCGAGATGAACAAGCACCTGGCCCAGCACCTGAAGTAAGGCTTCTCACGGATCGGGCCGGTCGGGGCCCATCGCAAAGACGCGGCGTCCTTTTGGGCGCCGCGTTTTTTCTTGCACGCGTCGCCCGAGCCTACCGGGCCGCCGCCGTCTGCGCCGCGGCGACCGGCACGATGTGCGCCTTCCAGGCCTTGTCCTCGGTGAGGAAGCGCTGGGCGGCGGCGCGGATGTCGGTGGGAGTCACCGCCTGGATCTGCGGCATCAGGGTGCGCGCGCTTTCCAACCGCCGCGGGTCCTCGTGGACGCCCGCCAGGGCGGCGAGCCAGTAGGCGTTGGTCCGACGGCCGGCGGCGTATTCTTCCAGGCGCGGCCGCTTGGCCCGCTCCAATTCGTCCGCGGAGATCTCGCGGGCCCGCAGGTCGGCGGCGATCTCGGAGATGCCGGCGAACACCTTGTCGCCGTCCTGTGGTTTCACCTCGACCATGGCCATCAGGTAGCCGTAGCCGGAGAACACTTCCGAACTCGTCATTTCGGTCTCGGTCGCGTAGGCGAGCCCCTGCTCTCCGCGCAGGCGGTCGAACAACCGGAGCGCGATCACCTGCTCCAGCACCCTCAGCGTGCGCGCCGCCTTGGGATCGGCGAAGAAGTCCGGGATCGGCCAGGCGGCGATGGCCAGGCTCTGGTCGTCCCGGCCGTAGTGCTGCAGCCTGACCGGACTGGCCGCGCGTTGCGGAAAACGGGGCCCCTCCGCGAGCTTGCCTCCGCCCGGCGGCCTGGCCCTGGGCGGCAGGGCGCCGAGAGTGCGTGCGACGGCGGCGATCGCCGCTTCGACCTCGATGTCGCCGACCACCGTCACCTCCAGCGCGCCGGTCTCCAGCTGCGGGCCGAGCGCGGCCTTCAGGTCGTCCAGCTTCGCCGCGCGGATCTCGACGGCGGTGGGCTGGGCCCATCGGCGGTCGCCGCTGCGCAGCAGGGTGCGCACCTGACGCTGCAGGATGCCGCCGGGGGTGCCGTCGGTGCGCGAGACGGTGACCCCGAGCTGGCTGCGCACCCGCTCGAAGGCCTCGGCCCGCCAGCCCGGCTCGGTCACGTAAGCGGCCATGAGCTGGAGCTGGGTGTCGAAGTCCTCGGCCCGGTCGCGCCGTCCAGCCGGATGGCGTTGTCGGTGATCGCGGGCGAGACCGACCACATCCGTCCGGCCAGCGCCAGGGCGATGTCGTCGTAGCTCATCGACTTCAGCCCGCCGAGCACGAAGGCGGT
>JAQVDF010000264.1 GCA_028698405.1 Phenylobacterium sp.
AGCTCGGCTGGTCGCCACGCCACAGCCTCGAGGAGGGGCTGGAGGCGACGGTCCGCTGGTACGTCGACAACTGGGACTGGGTGCAGGCGATCCGCGAGCGCGGGTGCACCTCCGAACGACTGGGCCTGCTCCGGGCATGAGCCTGAGGATCCTGCAGTTCGGGGCCACCGGCCAGCTCTCGCGCGAGGTGCTGGCGCGGGCCGGCGGCGAGGTTGCGGTCACCGCCCTCTCCCGCGCGGAGGTCGACCTGGCCGACGCCGAGGCGGTGGCCCGCGCCATCGGCGAGGCCGGCGACATCGACCTGGTGCTGAACGCCGCCGCCTACACCGCCGTCGACAAGGCCGAGAGCGAGCCGGACCTGGCCTACGCCATCAACGGCCGCGCGCCCGCGGCGATGGCTCGCGCCTGCAAGGCGCGGAACGTGCCCCTGGTGCATATCTCCACCGACATGGTGTTCTCCGGCGCCAAGGACGGGCCGTACGTGGAGACCGACCCGGTGGGCCCGCTGATGGTCTACGGGGCCTCAAAGCTGGCCGGCGAGGACGCCGTGCTCCACCTTCACGACCGGGCGCTGGTGATCCGGGTCTCGTGGCTGTTCTCGGCCTTCGGACAGAACTTCCTGCAGCTGATGCTGCGGCTGGCCGCCAGCCAGCCGGTGCTGAAGGTCGTGAACGACCAGCGCGCCCGGCCGACCGCCAGCGCCGACGTCGCCGCCTTCGTCCTGGCCCAGGCCAAGCGCCTGGCCGCCGCTCCCGCCGGCGCACCGGAGTGGGGGCTGCTGCACTTCGCCAACAGCGGCGAGGCCACCCGGGTCGAGATGGCCGAGGCGATCTTCGAACTGGCCTGGCCGGGACGCCCGGCTCCGCCGATGGAGCCGGCGCCGACCTCGGCGCTGAACCTGCCCGCCCGCCGGGCGCTGAACGCGGTGCTGGACTGCAGCCGGCTGGAGAAGGTGTTCGGCGTCACGCCTCGCCCCTGGCGCGAGCCGCTGGCCGAAGCGGTCGCCGCCCTGCCTGCCGCGAAAGACGCGGCATGAGGCGCGGCATCGTCCTGGCCGGCGGGTCCGGCACCCGGCTGCACCCCCTGACCCTGGCGGTCTCCAAGCAGCTGCTGCCGGTCTACGACAAGCCGATGGTCTACTACCCCATCTCGGTGCTGATGCTGGCCGGGGTGCGGGAGATCCTGATCATCACCACCCCCGAAGATCAGCCCGGCTTCAAGCGCCTCCTGGGCGACGGCTCGCACCTGGGTGTGAAGTTCGAATACGTGGTCCAGCCGACCCCCGGCGGGCTGGCGGAAGCCTACATCCTCGGCGAGGAGTTCGTGGCCGGCGAGCCGAGCGTGATGATCCTCGGCGACAACATCTTCTTCGGCCAGAACTTCGGCCAGATGCTGCGCTCGGCCGCGCGGCGCGAGCAGGGCGCGACGGTGTTCGCCTATCCGGTGCACGATCCCGAGCGCTACGGCGTCGTCGAGCTGGGCGCGAGCGGCCGGGCCGTCAGCATCGAGGAAAAGCCGGCCAGGCCGAAGTCCAACTATGCGGTCACGGGGCTCTACTTCTACGACGGGCGGGCCAGCCAGTTCGCTCGCACCCTGACCCGCTCGACCCGCGGCGAACTCGAGATCACCGCCCTCAACCAGATCTACCTCGAGGACGGCGAACTGCACGTCGAGCTGCTCGGCCGCGGCTTCGCCTGGGAGGACGCGGGTACGCACGACTCGCTGATCCAGGCCGGCGAACTGATCCGCACTTTCGAACAGCGCCAGGGCCTGCGCATCGGCTGCCTGGAGGAGATCGCCTTCTACAACCGCTGGATCGACCGCGATCAGCTGCGTGCGCTCGGGACCTCGCTCGCCAAGAGCGAATACGGCCGCTACCTCCTCGAACTCGCCGACGAACCCGTCCCCGAGCCGCCGGCCGAGTGATGCGCGAGGGCGACGGGTAGCGCTGCGCGCAACCCGTCACCTCCCTCAAACGCGGATGTCGAGCAAGGATCCCGGACGGAGGATCTTCTTCGGCGGCTCACTTGCGGCCGCCGCCGCGGGCGCGGGGGCCGGCGCCGGACGTTCCGGCGCGGCGGCGGGCTGTGCGGCGGGCTGTGCGGCGGACGCCTTGCCGAGGGCGGCTTCGAAGAAGGCGCGCTGGGCGGCCGTGCGGGCCTGGCCGGCAGGCGCGGCGCCGGGCGGAAGGCCTTGCGGAAACGGCGGTCGGACGGTCGTCACGGCGGGGCGGGCTTATGGTTAACGGGGCCTTCCCGGACCCTGCCCCCGCCCGCTTGCCGATTGGTTAACGGCCGGCCCTGGCGATCAGCCGTTCGGCGTCGGCCCCCGTCAGCGGTCCGGTGTGCTTGTCGATGATCATGCCGTCGGCCCCGATCAGGTAGGTTTCCGGCACGCCGGTGACGCCGAATTCGATCCCGGCGCGGCCATCGCGGTCCACCAGCCGGGCAGCATAGGGATCGCCCAGCCGGGTGAGGAAGGCGCGGGTGTTCTCAGGGGCGTCCTTGTAGGCGATGCCGACCACCCGGATCTGCCGCTGCTTCAGGTCCATCAGCACCGGATGCTCGATCTCGCAGGGCGCGCACCAGGAAGCGAAGAAATTGACCAGCACCGGCCCGCCGGCCGTCGCCTCGCGGACGGCGACATCGCGTCCGTCCTCCAGGCTCGGCAGCACCAGCTCCGGCATGGGCTTGCCGACCAGCGCCTTGGGCTGGACGTCCGGGTTGCGGTTCAACGAGTAGAGCCCGAACAGCAGCGCCAGCCCGACCAGCACGACCAGCGGCAAGGCGGCGAGCCAGCGGCTCACGGGCGGGTCTCCTTCGGCGACTGGACGCCATGCTGCTCGGCCTTGCGGCGCCAGCGGCGGGCGTGGGCCAGGCTCGAGGCGATCATCCAGGCGAACACCCCCGCCGTGAAGGCGAAGGCGGGCCAGACGTAGGCGGCGTACTTGCCGGCGTCGAGATCCAGCACGCTCAGGCCCTCGCCGCGCGCAGGGCGGCCGCTTCCGCCCGCCGGCGCCAGACCTCGGCGCGGATGCGCACCAGCCACAGCGAGCCGAAGGCGGCCATGTAGGCCAGCGCCATGAGGATGATCGGCACCCAGAACACCGGCGGCATGGCCGGCCCCTCGCCGCGGAACACCGAGGCGCCCTGGTGCAGCGAATTCCACCACTCCACCGAGTAGTGGATGATCGGCAGGTTGATCAGCCCCGCCAGGGCCAGGATGGCCGCCGCCCGAGCCGCCTTGGCCTCGTCGTCGATGGCGCTGCGCAGGGCCATGTAGGCGAGGTAGAGCAGGAACAGCACCAGCACCGAGGTCAGCCTGGCGTCCCACACCCACCAGGTCCCCCACATCGGCTTGCCCCACAGGGCGCCGGTGACCAGGGTGATGACGGTGAAGGCCGCGCCCAGCGGGGCGGCCGACTTGGCGGCCGCATCCGCCAGCGCATGGCGGAACACCAGCGCCAGGAAGCTCGCGACCCCCAGGCAGGCGTAGACGAACATGCCGAGCCAGGCGGCCGGCACGTGGATGAACATGATCCGCACCGTATCGCCCTGCTGGTAGTCCTCGGGCGCGGTGAAGCTGAGCCAAAGCCCGGCCGCCGCCAGCACCGCCGCCAGCACGCCGAACAGCGGCGCGGCCCAGCGCGAGAAGGCCATGAACCTCTCGGGATTGGACAGGAAGGCGGGCGCCGGGATCATCCCCGCCGCTTAGCCCCTTTGAGCCCCCAACGGCAAGGCGGCGGCTGGTCTCGGGGGGAGAGGGGGAAGGACCCTGCAAGGCTCAAGCGGCCTCCTCCCCTTGTGGGAGGAGGTGGCCCGCGGAGCGGGTCGGAGGAGGGGTCACGCAAGTCCAGGCGCTCGTGGATCCACAGCGAAATGCGCGGAGCGACCCCTCTCCCGACGCCCTTCGGGCGCCACCCTCTCCCACAAGGGGAGAGGGATTCCAGCAAGCGCCGGGACCCGGGCGGCGGCGACGGATGCGCCCGGGTCCCGGCCCGGCCTTGCGGCCGTGGCGGAGACGCCTAGCCCCGGG
>JAQVDF010000265.1 GCA_028698405.1 Phenylobacterium sp.
GATATTTCGCACGCTTGGTCGGGGCGCCCCATAGTGGCGCGTCCTAAGGACGAGAGGCCCCCGACCGATGCTGTACGCCATCCTTTGCTACGACTCCGAGGACGTAGTCGGCGCCTGGACCAAGGAAGAGGACGAGGCCGCCATCAAGCGGCTGGAAGTCGTCGAGGAGAAGCTCGCCCGCCAGGGGCGGTTGGGGCCGGTCGCGCGGCTGATGCCGACCACCGCGGCGACCACGGTGCGTAAGGGGCGCGAGGCGATGATCATCGACGGGCCCTTCGCCGAGACCAAGGAACAGCTGCTCGGCTTCTTCATCGTCGACTGCGCCTCGCTCGACGAGGCCATCGAGACGGCGAAGGAGCTGGGTCGCGCCTCGAGTTCGGCCGGCGCCTACGAGGTGCGGCCGCTGATGGTGTTCAAGCCGAACGACGTGACGCGGACGGACGAGGTGCGTGCATGAGCGACATGGCCTGGATCGATGCGGCGCTGACGTCGGCGCGTCCCCAGGCCGTGGGCGCGCTGCTGCGCTACTTCCGCGACCTCGACACCGCCGAGGAAGCCTACCAGGACGCCTGCCTGCGGGCGCTGAAATCCTGGCCCCGCAACGGACCGCCGCGCGACCCGGCGGCGTGGCTGATCATGGTCGGCCGCAACGCCGGCATCGACGGCGTGCGCCGCCGCGGCCGCCAGGAGGCGCTGCCGCCGGAGGAGGCGATCTCCAACCTGGACGACGCGGAGGGCGCCGCGGTCGAGCGAGTGGACGCGGCCGATTATCGCGACGACGTCCTGCGCCTACTGTTCATCTGCTGCCACCCCGAGCTGCCTGCCACCCAGCAGATCGCGCTCGCTCTGCGCATCGTCTCGGGTCTGTCGGTCCGCCAGATCGCCCGCGCCTTCCTGGTCAGCGAGGCGGCCATGGAGCAGCGGATCACCCGCGCCAAGGCGCGCATCGCCAGGGCCGAGGTGCCGTTCGAGACCCCCGGCGCCGTCGAACGCAGCGAGCGGCTGGGGGCGGTGGCGGCGATGGTCTACCTGCTGTTCAACGAGGGCTATTCGGCCAGCTTCGACGTCGCCCAGGCCAAGGCGCCGCTGTGCGAGGAGGCGATCCGCCTGTCGCGCCTGCTGCTGCGCCTGTTCAAGACCGAGCCCGAGATCATGGGGCTGACCGCCCTGATGCTCCTGCAGCACTCCCGCGCGGCCGCCCGCTTCGACACCGAGGGTCAGGTCGTGCTCCTGGGCAACCAGGACCGCCGCCTGTGGAACCGCAAGCTGATCAGCGAGGGACTGGCCTTGATCGACAAGGCGATGCGCCACCGCCGGCCCGGCCCCTACCAGATCCAGGCGGCCATCGCCGCCCTGCACGCCCGCGCCGAGCGGCCGGAGGACACCGACTGGACCGAGATCGACGCGCTCTACGCCGCCCTCGAGCGGGTGCAGCCTTCCCCGGTGGTGACGCTGAACCGGGCGGTCGCCGTGGCCAAGGTGCGCGGCCCCGAGGCGGCCCTGGCGATGGTCGAGCCGCTGGAGAGCCAGCTCTCCGGCTATTTCCACTTCCACGGCCTGCGCGGAGGCCTCCTGATGCAGCTCGGCCGGGCCGCCGAGGCGCGCGAGGCCTTCAACCGGGCCATCGCGCTGGCCAACACCGCCGCCGAGGCGGCCCATATCCGCATGCACCTCGACCGGCTCGCAGGCGCGCGCTGAGCCGCCCCTCACCGCAGCAGAGGAAAAGGGCGCGACCTCGCGCGCACTTGTCACACAAGCTTGAGCATGCCCCACTGTCGGGAAACACACAGACGGGGGGAAACGTCATGCGTCCGATCCTGATGGCGGCCGGGCTGGCCGCCGCATTCGCGCTCACCGGTTGCGGAGACTCATCCGCCAAGAAGGCGGAGGAGACTGCCGCGGCGCAGGCGCCCGCACGCAAGCCGTTCGGGCGGCAGCGGCAGCTCTACCAGGGGCAGGAGCCGATCGTCAGCGTGCAGAGCGGGACCATCGCCGCCAATGGCCCGAACCTGACCCTGACGGTGCAGGGGACTGCGGCCGGTCCAGGCTACACGCGGGGGTCCTTCCTGCCGCGCATCAACCCTGCGGCGCCCAAGGACGGGCTCTACGAGGTCGACGTGGTCGCGATCAAGCCCGCCGACGGGGCGACGGGCGCGCCCGAGCCGATCGAGATCAAGGGCGAGTGGCCGGGCTATCCGGCCGACCGTCTGAAGGGCGTCATCTTCATGGCCGGGACCAACGAGATCACCGTCATGCTGCCCGAGACGGCGGCGCCGGCGGCCCAGTAGTCCGGATTCAGCCGGCGGCGGGCGCATACCCGCCCGCCAGCCGCGCCTCGAGTTCCGCGAGGTCGGCGACGAACCAGACCTGCCGGCCGCGGTTGGATTCGCGCACGAAGTCGCGCAGCGCGCCGCTGCGCGCCACGGCCTGCGACACGTCGCCCACGATCGCGACCCGCAAGCCGTAGGTCACCAGCTTCTGCAGCACCTCGCCCGCGAGGCGGGCGGAGAGGTCGAGAAAGCGCTCGCCGAGCCGCGCCACCGGCAGGGCGACCATCTGCGCATCGTTCGACATCGCCTCGCCGACCAGGTCGGCGGCGTCCCGCTCGGCCGCGACCCGAGGGCCGTCCGCAGCACAGACCAGCACCGCGACCCCGGCCAGTTGGCGCACGTCGCCGCGCGCGCCTTCGTTCCCTGCGCTCATGCGCCGAGAGTGTAGACGGCTCGGAGCGGAGTTCCAGGCGGCGAGACCGGGCGGCCTTGGGGCCGCCCTAGCCCATGGTGTCGGAGACCTTGATGATCGCGGGGCCGAGGATGACGATGAACAGCACCGGCAGGAAGAAGATGATCATGGGCACGGTGAGCTGGGCCGGGAGCTGCGCCGCCTTCTTCTCGGCCGCGGCCAGGCGCATGTCGCGGTTCTCCTTGGCCATCACCCGCAGCGCCGCGCCCAGCGGCGTGCCGTAGCGTTCGGCCTGGATCATCGCGGTGGCCACCGACTTGATGCCGGGGTGGTTGGTCCGCCGGGCCAGCCCCTCGTAAGCCTGTCGCCGCTCGGGCAGGTAGGACAGTTCGGCGAGCAGCAGGGTCAGTTCCTCGGCCAGCTCGATGGACGAGCCGCCGATTTCCTGGCTGACTTTCTGGATCGCCGCCTCGATCGACATGCCGGATTCCACGCAGATCAGCAGCAGGTCCAGCGCGTCGGGGAAGGCGTGCATGATGGACTCGCGCCGCTTCTGCGCGACGTTGGTGATGTAGACGTTGGGCGCGTAGTAGCCGAGCGTCAGGCCGCCGACCGTGGCCGCGACCCGGGTCATCGTCGGCTGGCCGTGGTCGTTGACCAGGAACAGGTAGAGCGCGATCAACGCCGCGAAGACGAACGGCAGGATGAAGCGGAAGAAGTAGAAGGTGGTTACCGGCCTGGGGCCACGGAAGCCGGCCTGGGCCAGCTTGTCCACCACCTTGGGATCCTCCAGCAGCCGCGAGAGCTGCAGCCGGTCGACGACCTTCTTGTAGAGCCCCTCGTCGGTGTGGCGCAGCGACGAGCCCGACTTGGCCAGCGCCTCGCGCGACTTGCGCCGCAGCTCTTCCCGGCGGGTGGAGACGCTCTTCAGCCGGGTCTCCAGGCTCGCGCCGCGGGTCATCGGAGCGGTCATGGTGACGATGGTGGCGAAGGTCACCAGGGCCACGAAGGCCGCCAGGATGTTGTCGGGATCGGTGAGGATGTCGACGATGTTCACCGCCCGCCCCTAGATCTTGAAGTTGATCATGCGGCGCATGACGAACACGCCGGTGGCCATCCAGAAGCCGCCGCCCATCAGCATCAGCTGGCCGCGCTGGTCGGTGAACAGCGGGATGATGTAGCTCGGGCTCATCAGGCTGATCAGGATGATCACCGCCGGCGGCAGCGAGCCGATGATGCCGGCCGACGCCACCGCTTCGCCGGACAGCGCCTTGATCTTCTCGCGCATCATCTTGCGCGCCCGGATGACCACCGAGAGGTTGCCCAGCGCC
>JAQVDF010000266.1 GCA_028698405.1 Phenylobacterium sp.
CTGACCGCCAAGGACCGCCGCGACGTGGCCTTCGCGCTGGAGCAGGGCGTCGACTGGGTGGCGCTGTCCTTCGTGCAGCGCGCCTCAGACATGGCCGAGCTGCGCAAGTTGACCCGCGGCCGGGCCGGCGTGCTGGCCAAGATCGAGAAGCCCGCTGCGATCGACGCCATCGAGGAGATTCTCGACCTCTGCGAGGCGGTGATGATCGCCAGAGGCGACCTCGGCGTGGAACTGGCCCCCGAGGAGGTGCCGGTGGTGCAGAAGGAACTGGTCCGCGCCGCCCGCCGCCGCGGCCTGCCGGTGATCGTCGCCACCCAGATGCTGGAGTCGATGACCGCCTCGCCGACCCCGACCCGGGCCGAGGCCTCGGACGTCGCCGGCGCGGTCTACGAGGGCGCCGACGCCCTGATGCTGTCGGCCGAGACCGCCTCGGGCATGTTCCCGCAGGAGGCGGTGGAGATCATGGACAAGATCATCGCCCGGGTGGAGCGCGACCCGCGCTGGCCCGAGCTGATGGCCGCCGAGTTCCCGGTGCGCGACGTCGACGCCGACGCCCTGGTGGCCGCCGCCCGACGGGCTGCGGAGGCGACCTCCATCGCCTGCCTGGTGGCCTTCACCACCACCGGCCAGACGGCGCTGAGGCTGGCGCGCGAGCGGCCGCTGCAGCCGGCCCTGGCGCTGACCCCCAACATCGAGACCGCCCGCCGCCTGGCGCTCGTCTGGGGCGTGGAGAGCCGGGTGGTCGCGCCGGAAGACGATCCGGAGGCGCTGTCCCGCATCGCCGTCGAGCAGGTGCTCGCCACCCGGCTGTCGCCGCCGGGACGGCGGATCCTGATCCTCGCCGGCCTGCCGATGGGCTCTCCCGGCGCCGCCAACATCCTGCGCATCGCCCACACCCCCAGGCGCTGAGCGGCGCAAACCTTCGCCGCTTCCTGCGTGTTCAGAGCCCGCCATGATCGAAGCCTACGCCAATCGACACGCCGCGGCCGACGCCGCCGCCGCGATCCTCGAACAGGGCCTGGCCGAGGGGCTGAAGTCGCGCGCCCGGGCGAGCCTGGTGGCGACCGGGGGCAGCTCGCCCGCGCCGGTCTACCGGCGTCTGAGGGAGACCGCCCGCATCGACTGGGCCCGCGTCGTCATAGCGCTCAGCGACGAGCGGGCCGTCCCGCCGACGTCCGAACACTCCAATGCGCGGCTGGTGCGCGAGAACCTGCTGGTCGGCGAGGGAGCGAAGGCCCACCTCGTGCCGCTCTGGCGGGAGGACGCCGAGAGCTGCGAGGCCGCGGCGCTGGCGGCCGAGCCTGCGCTGCGGGCCATGTCGCCGTTCGACGCCGTCTTGCTCGGCATGGGCGAGGACGGCCACATCGCCTCGCTGTTCCCTGGGAGCCCGGCGTTGGGAGAGGGGCTGGACCTGGGCTCGTCCCGGTACGCGCTCGGCGTGCCCGAGCCGCACGGCAGCCCGCCGCTTCCCCGGATCACACTGACGCTGGCGGCGTTGACGGATGCGAGATGCGTCGTCGTGCTTATCTCAGGTGAGGCCAAGAAGCGCATCGTCGAGAGGGCGCTGGCCGGGGACGCGCTTCCTGTGGGCGCGCTGTTGCGCCAGACGCGGGCGCCCGTCCGCGTGCTGTGGTCGCCGTGAATTGAAGTGGGAGCCGTCATGCATCCGGTCGTTCAGGAGGTCACCGAGCGCATCGTCCAGCGCAGTCGCGACAGCCGCGAGGCCTACCTCGAACGGATCGAGGCGGCGCGGCGGGCGGGGCCGGGGCGGGCCAAGCTGTCCTGCGCCAACTTCGCCCACGCCTTCGCCGCCTCCAGCGACGGCGACAAACAGCGCATGCGCGACCCGTTCGCGCCGAACCTGGCCATCGTCTCGGCCTACAACGACATGCTCTCGGCTCACCAGCCGCTGGAGCGCTTTCCGGCCATCATCAAGGCCGCCGCGCGCGAGGTGGGGGCCACCGCACAGTTCGCCGGCGGGGTGCCGGCCATGTGCGACGGCGTCACCCAGGGCCGGCCGGGGATGGAGCTGTCGCTGTTCAGCCGCGACGTCATCGCCATGGCCACGGGCGTGGCTCTGACCCACGACGCCTTCGACGCGGCGCTGATGCTGGGGGTCTGCGACAAGATCGTGCCGGGGCTGTTCATCGGCGCGCTGTCGTTCGGCCACCTGCCGGTGATCTTCGTGCCGGCCGGGCCGATGACCTCGGGGGTCTCCAACGCGGAGAAGGCCAGGGTCCGGGCGCTCTACGCCGAGGGCCGCGCGACACGCGAGGAGCTGCTGGTCGTGGAGATGAAGTCCTACCACGGTCCCGGCACCTGCACCTTCTACGGCACCGCCAACTCCAACCAGATGATGATGGAGCTGACCGGCCTGCATCTTCCGGGTACGGCGTTCGTGACCCCCAACACGCCGCTGCGCGACGCCCTGACGGCCGCCGCCGCGCGCCGGGCGGTGGAGATCCGCGACGGCGGCGAGGCCTATGCGCCGATGGCGGCGGTGGTCGACGCCAAGAGCATCGTCAACGCCATGGCGGGGCTGCTGGCCACCGGCGGGTCGACCAACCACACCCTGCACCTGGTGGCGATGGCCCGGGCCGCGGGCGTGCAGATCTCCTGGGACGATTTCGACCAGCTCTCGCGCGTCACGCCGCTGATCGCCCGCGTCTATCCGAACGGCAGCGAGGACGTGAACGCCTTCCACGCCGCCGGCGGCATGGCCTTCGTGACCCGCCAGCTGCTGGACGCCGGCCTGGCGCACGAGGACGTTCTCACCGCCGCCGGCCCGGGCCTGCGCCGCTACCAGACCGAGCCCTTCCTGCAGGACGGTCGGCTGGTCTGGCGCGAGGGGACGGCGGTCAGCCTCGACCGCGACCTGCTGCGGCCGGTGGACGATCCCTTCCAGGCCGAAGGCGGCCTGCGCCTGTTGCAGGGGCCTCTGGGCCGCGGCGTGATCAAGACCTCGGCGGTCAAGCCCGAGCATCTGGTCATCGAGGCGCCGGCGCTGGTGTTCGACGACCAGGACGACCTCCTGGCCGCCCACAAACGGGGCGAGCTGAACCGCGACTTCGTGGCGGTGGTCCGCTTCCAGGGGCCGCGCGCCAACGGCATGCCGGAGCTGCACAGCCTGACGCCGGCCCTCGGCGTCCAGCTCGACAAGGGCTTCAAGGTCGCTCTCGTCACCGACGGGCGGATGAGCGGCGCCTCCGGCAAGGTGCCCGCGGCGATCCACGTCACGCCCGAGGCGGCCGGCGGCGGCCCGCTGTCCCGCGTGCGCGACGGCGATGTCATCCGCCTGGACGCCCGCGAGGGGCGGCTCGACATCCGCCTCGACGAGCGCGAACTGATGAGCCGGCCGGCCGCCGTGGCGGCGCCGCACGCCTCCGGCTACGGGCGCGAGCTGTTCGGCTGGATGCGCGGGGTCGCCGGCCCCGCCGAGGAAGGCGCGTGCAGCCTGTTCGGAGCCGAGGCGTGAAGGGAGGCGTGCGCGGACTGGTCGCCGACGTCGGCGGCACCAACGCCAGGTTCGCCCTGGTGGACGAGGGCGGTCACATCCGTTTTCCGAAGACCTACGCCTGCCACGACTACTCTTCGCTGGCCGAGATCATCCAGGAGTACCTCGACACCACCGCCGGCAAGCGCAGGCCCGCGCGGGCGGCGCTGGCGGTGGCGGGGCCGGTGGTGGACGGGGAAATCCAGTTCACCAACCTCGAGTGGGGCGTTTCCGAGACCGATCTCGTCATCGCCTTCGAGTTCGAGGCGGTCAGCCTGATCAACGACTTCGAGGCCCAGGCGCTGGCCGCCCCCCGGCTGGCGCCGGAAGACCTGCGCCAGATCGGGCCTTCCCTGAAGGGCGCCTCGGATCGGCCGATCGTGGTGCTGGGCGCCGGCACCGGCTTCGGGGTCGCCGCCTTGGCCCGCAAGTCGAACACCGAGGTCACCGTCGCCACCGAGGCCGGCCACGCAGCCTTCGCCCCCTACGACGGGACCGAGGTCGAGATCTGGCGGCGGC
>JAQVDF010000267.1:0-2432 GCA_028698405.1 Phenylobacterium sp.
GTCCCCCACCCTCACGAAGGGCACGTAGTTGGCGACCGGCGCGACGGGATTGGGAATCTGCAACCCGAGGGCTGCAGGCGTTCTTCGACCTGCGACATGGCCGGCAAGCTAGCAGCAGCCCCGGCGGCGCTCAAAACGAGAAAAGGCCCGGACCGTCGCCGGTCCGGGCCTTGGGCTCATCGCACGCCGGAGAGGGAGGGTGCGCGGCGAGGAAATGAGATCAGCGGGCGGCCTGGAACTTCTCGACCGCTGCGGTGACCCGCTCGTTGATCGGCTGCACCGAGTCCTTCATGGAGGCGGTGACCGTCTCGCCCCAGCGGTTCAGCTCGGCGAGGTAGGTTTCCAGCGCGGTGCGCGCATAGTTGGTCTGCAGCTCGATCACTTCCTGCACGCTCTTGGCGGCGGCGAGCGACTTGGCGGCGGCGACCTGATTCTCCACCGAGGTCTTGGCGAAGGCGGCGGTCTGGGCGCCGAGCGTTTCGGCGCCCTTGGCGGCGGCGGTCGCGGAAGCGATCACGGCTTCCACGTTCTGGCGCGAAAAGGCGCTGGCCTCGTTGATCGCGGCCAGGGTCTTCTCCATGGCGTCCTTGAACGCCTGGTTGCCGGCGACGGTGAACTGTTCGACGGTCGTATTGATGGTCTCGGCGGCGGACATGGGTCTGGCTCCG
Source organism: Phenylobacterium sp. (assembly GCA_028698405.1). Taxonomy (GTDB): domain Bacteria; phylum Pseudomonadota; class Alphaproteobacteria; order Caulobacterales; family Caulobacteraceae; genus Phenylobacterium. The sequence goes on from JAQVDF010000267.1 coordinate 669, forward strand.
GGCTCCTTGGGCGGCGGGGGACACCGCGGTGACGGGTTCAAGGCGAAATCCGTTCGCCGTAGCGGTCTGATCTCATGCTGCAGCGCAGCAGTCAAGCGATTATTTTGTGCACCGCACAATCGCAATGCCGCAACGCAAGCTTCACCTTGCGGCTCCGTCGCTTAGGCGGCAGGCTGGGCTGCGACAAATGGGTGCGGTAACGCGACTGTTTAACCCCGCGTAAACCACGCGGGGCCATGCTAAAGTCTTCGCGGGCGCCAAGCCCATAACCAGTTGATTCGACGGACGAAGCGCATGTCCCAGCCCGCCCGCCGCCTGTTGCTTTCCGTTGGCCTCGCGCTCTCGGTCGCGCTGAGTGGAACCGTTCTCCCCGCCCCCGCCCTGGCGAATCCCAGCAGCGCCTGGACCCAGCAACCGAAATATGCGTCGATCGTCGTCGACGCGAAGACCGGCGAGGTGCTGTACGCGAAACGGGCCGACAGCCCGCGCTATCCGGCCTCGATCACCAAGGTGATGACCCTCTACCTGGTCATGGAACAGCTGGCATCGGGCAAGCTGAAGCTGGACGACCGGGTGATGATCTCGCCGCGCGCGGCCGCCCAATCCCCGACCAAGCTCGGCCTGCGTCCGGGCGACTCGCTGACCGTCGACGAGGCGATGAAGGCGCTGGCCACCAAGTCGGCCAACGACATCGCCGTGGCGCTTGCCGAACACATCGGCGGCACCGAACAGCGCTTCGCCGCGCTGATGACGCTGCGGGCGAAGGAGTTGGGGATGAACAACACCAACTTCGTCAACGCCTCGGGCCTGCCGGACAGCCGTCAGATCAGCACGGCGCGGGATCTGGCGATCCTGTCCCGGGCGGTGATGCGGGACTACCCGCAGTACTACAAGCTGTTCTCCACCCGCTCGTTCAACTTCCGCGGCCAGACCATCGGCAACCACAACCGGCTGCTCGGCCGCGTGCCGGGCGTCGACGGCATCAAGACCGGATTCACCAACGCCTCCGGCTACAACATCGCCGTCTCCGGCGTGCAGGACGGCCGTCGGCTGATCACCGTGGTGCTGGGCGGCCCCTCGGGCGCGGCCCGGGACAACAACGCCGAAGACCTGATGCTGACGGGCTTCTCGGTGCTGCGTCGCCGCGCGCTCGGCGAACAGATCACCGTCGCCCAGAACCTGTTCGAGCCGGAGCCCTCCGGCCCGCTCACCCGCCCGTCTGTTGAACAGGGCGACGCCGAGCAGGACGGCCTGAAGATCGTGCTGGCCTCGGCCACGCCGCAGCCGGCGCGGGCGACCCAGTCGTCCAAGCCGAAGCGCGAGACCGAACGCGCCGCCTCCTCCGCCAAGGGCAAGTGGACCGTGCAGGTCGGCTCGTTCAAGGCCAAGGCCGACGCCCAGAAGCAGTTGAATCACGTCAAGAAGCGCTACGGCGCGCCGTTCACCAGCTACACCGGGATCGCCACCGCCTCCGGCGGCCGCTGGCGGGCCCAGTTCACCGGCATGAGCGCGAACGCCGCGAAGGCGGCCTGCCGCGAACTGCAGGCCAAGAAGCAGCCCTGCATGGTCATCAAGCCGAGCTGACCGCCGGTTCGACGATGAGATCCGAGACCCCCGCTCCGGCGGGGGTTTCTATTTGCGCAGGAGTCGGTCGCGGGCGGCGTTGAGCTGGGCCGCCAGGCCGCTGGTGCCGCCCTTGTCCGGGTGGGCCATGCCCATCAGCCGCTTGTGCGCAGCGAGGATTTCGGCCGGCGTCGCCTCGGG
>JAQVDF010000267.1:2442-3994 GCA_028698405.1 Phenylobacterium sp.
CCCCACACCGGGGATGGAGCGGGCCTCGGACTCGCTCATCCGTGCGCTGTCCTTGGCGGCGGGGCCGGGCCCCAGCCCCGTGCGGCGGGCCGACGCCAGCAGCCACAGGCCGACCACCAGCAGCACGATCGACGAACCCCAGCCGCCGCGCAGCCCGACGTAGGCCGCGCCCGCGAAGGCGGCCAGCGCGAAGGCGGCGGCGGCGATGCGCCACTCGCTGCGCTTCAGGATCGGCCGCCCCCGGCTCAGCCAGAGGATGAGCGCGAGCGCCGCCGTTCCGATGGCGAGATAGATCACCCTACTCGGCGGCCATCAGCCGCCCGCCGGTCAGGTCGGCGAGGCCCAGGAAGCTGACCAGGCTGCGCAGCTCCTGCCGGGCGGCGACGTGCTGCAGAGAGACCGGGATCGGCCGGATCTCCGGCGACAGGTCGGCGATGGTCAGGCCGAACGGGAACAACTCGCGGTAGATCACCCGGTCGCGCAGGCCGGGTCCGACGCGGAAGCCGATCCGCTTGGCCAGCGCCTGCACCCGCTCGTCCACCCGCTTGCGGTTGCGGGCCTCGGTAGGGGCCAGGCGGTTACGCAGCACCACCCAGTCGATGGAGCGGCCCTGGCCGGCGGCGCGCATCTTGCGGCTGTTCCAGACCGTCTCGGCGTAGAGGCTCGGCCGCTTCACCTCCAGGGTCACGGGATCGACCACGCCCAGCATGTCGAAGTCGACGAAGCTGTCGTTCATCGGGGTGACGATCAGGTCGGCCAGGCCGTGGGCCGTGCGCGAGGTGGCGGTGTCGCCCCCGGGCGTGTCGATCAGCACCACGTCGGCCTCGGCCGCGGCGGCCTCGAAGGCCTCGGTCAGCCGGGCCACGGCCTCGTCGTCGGTCAGCCGGGCCAGCTTCGGCCCCTCGCCGCCCAGCGGCATGGAGACCGGCATCGGCGCCTCGCGGCCGTTGGCCTTCAGCCAGGCGGCCCGGTTGGCGAAGAAGTGGGCCAGCGACTGCTGGCGTAGGTCGAGGTCCAGCACGCCCAGGCGCACACCGCCGTGCAGCAGAGCCGTGGCCAGATGGATGGCGATGGTCGACTTTCCAGCGCCGCCCTTCTCGTTGCCGACGACGATGACCTTGGCCTGTGACATGGCGCGCACGTTCCCCCGACCCATTTCGGGTCCTGCTCTAGTCCGAGTCTGAGCCGGGACGAGACTCCCTTCCTGGGCCAGCGTCAACGGGCGCATCGCCGCCCGCGGCCCATGGACGCTGGGCCCGGCCTCGGTCATAAGCCGGACCATGCCGACCCCGCCTCTGCCGACCGTCAGAACCGTCCGCGACCTGCGCGCCGTGGTGGGCGGCTGGAAGCGCGCCGGCCAGAAGGTGGCGCTGGTCCCCACCATGGGCGCCCTGCACGAGGGCCACCTCTCGCTGGTGGAGCTGGCCCGCCGCCACGCCGCCCACGTCGTCGCCTCGGTGTTCGTCAACCCGACCCAGTTCGGCCCCAACGAGGACTTCGACCGCCACCCGCGCGCCGAGACCCGCGACGCCGAGCTCTTGGCCGGCGTCGG
>JAQVDF010000268.1 GCA_028698405.1 Phenylobacterium sp.
ACGGCCCGGCCGTCCGAAAGTTGAGACAGGCGGACCCACGAGAGGATCGCCATGCCTTCGGACGAGATCACTTCGCACACCGACCACGACGACGGTCATTCCGGCGGCTCGGGTATGGGCGAGCGGCTGTTCCTGTGGATCACCTGGGCGGCGGCGGCGGCCTTCCTCGCCGTCCTGACCATCGCCTACCTCTCCGGCTTCTTCGCCGCGAGCGCGCCCTAGAGGCGCAGCGACAGCAGCTCGCGGGCGGGGCCCAGGCGGGCCAGGACATCGGCGCGCGCCGGCATTTCGTCCAGGATGTGCCGGGTCAGCCGCTCGTAGTGGGCGACGAAGCGGGCGAGCGCGGCCTCGTCCATGGTGCGGGAGAGATCGCCGCCCCCGGCTGAGAGCCTCGCCCGCAGCTTGGCCTCCTGTTCGCGCCGCCAGGCCAGCACCGCCTCGAAGCCCGGCGCCTGCAGCATGACCAGCAGGTCGATGCGGCCGAACAGCGCCTGGTAGGGCCCGGCCAGCGCTGCGTTGGCGTAGCGCCGCCAGGTCCCGTCGGGGTCCTCGTCACGCTCGAGGGCGTTGACCGGGGCGGCGAGGTCGGCCTCGCCCTGGGGCCGGGCGCCGACGCACCAGCCCTCGAACAGCACCACGTCCGCAGGCCCCTCGAACCGCTCCCACTCCTCGGGCGGGCGGCGCGTGTCGCGCGCCTTGTCGAACCTCGGCAGCCGCACCTCGCCGGGGCAGGCGAGCGCGTCCAGCAGCGACAGCCCGAGCTCGACGTCGTGGGTGCCCGGAACCCCGCGCGTCGCCAGCAGCGGGTGCACGCCCCCGGCCAGCGCGGCCCGCTCTTCGTGCGTCAGGTAGAGGTCGTCGATGGACAGCACCGCGGCCTTCAGCCCCGCCTCCGCCAGCAGATGCGCCACCACCGCGCAGAGGGTGGACTTGCCGCTCGCCTGGGTCCCGCAGACCCCGACGACCAGGCAGCGGCCGGCGGCCCGCGCCGCCTCGGCAATCCTGTCGGCCAGCGGCCGGTGCAGCATCTCGACCTGGCGCTCGAAGCCTTCGGGCAGCGCCTCGGCTCTGCGGAAGGCGCCCAGCCAGCCCGTCAAAGCAGGTCCCGCAACCAGGCGACCAGCGGCGCGTCGGCCGGCGGCATCGGATAGTCGGCCATCCGGTTGGGCTTCACCCAGGCCAGCGCCGCATGCTCGTGGCGGGTCACCTGCCCCTCCCACCGCCGGCACAGATAGAGCGGCATCAGCAGGTGGAAGCTCTCGTACGAGTGGCTGGCGAACACGAAGGGCGCGAGGCAGGCCTGGGCGACGGTGATGCCCAGTTCCTCGTTCAGCTCGCGGATCAGGCAGGCCTCCGGTGTCTCGCCCGCCTCCACCTTGCCGCCCGGGAACTCCCACAGGCCGGCGAGCTGCTTGCCCTCCGGCCGCTGGCAGAGCAGCACGCGCCCGTCGGCATCGACGAGGGCGCAGGCGGCGACGAGGAGCAGGGGCTTGTCGGACATGCCGCCTTCCTAAGCGCTGGCGTTCGGCTTCGCAGCCGGATTCTGGACGGAGCGACCAAGCCCCCGACTGCGACGCAAGCTGCACTGGACCGGCCGCGGCGCAGCCTTTATTTCGCGCGCCGATGGCCGACGACACCCGCCCCGCGAACAAGCCCCGCCTGGAGCTCCTGCTCGAGGGCGGTCTCTTCCACGCCCGCTGGCTGATGGCCCCCTTCTACGTGGGCCTGGTTGTGGCGCTCGGCGGGCTGCTGTTCGTGTTCGCCAGGAAGCTGCTCTTCGCCCTGCCGACCATCGGGGGGATGTCGGCAGAGGAAGCCATCCTCCTGGTGCTGTCTCTGATCGACCTGTCGCTGGCCGGCAACCTGCTTCTGATCGTGATCTTCTCGGGCTACGAGAACTTCGTCTCCAAGATCGACACGGCCAACCACGAGGACCGGCCGAGCTGGATTGGAACGGTCGACTTCTCCGGCCTGAAGATGAAGCTGATAGCCTCCATCGTGGCGATCTCGGCGATCTCGCTGCTGAAGGCCTTCATGCAGCTCTCCGAGGGCGAGGGTGTCTCCGAGCGTTCGCTGCTCTGGCTGGTGGTGATCCACATCACCTTCGTGGTCTCCGGGGTGCTGCTGGCGCTGATGGACTGGCTGGCCGCGCGGGCCGACCACCACTGAGCCGAAGGCGATTTCGTCGCTTTTGCTTGACTTTAGGGGCGCGAGCGCCCACCTGAGCCCCGCGCCGTTCGTCGGCGCTATTGGCGCTCCAGCCGCGTGAGGGACCTTTTCGCAGGGTCCAGCCTGTCGTAGCGCCCTGAAAGAGCATAGATCGCCCGGCCACGCGGGGCGCTTCCCCAAGACCCCGCGCATCGCGAGCCACGGCGGAGCCGTGCGGCCGCGCATTGCGCTACGCGAAAGACTCCAAGCTTTGACTCAATTCACCGACCTCGGCCTCGCCAAGCCGCTGCTCAAGGCGCTGGCCGAAGAAGGCTACCAGGCGCCGACCCCGATTCAGGCCAAGGCCATCCCCGGCGTGCTGGCCGGCCGCGACCTGCTGGGCATCGCCCAGACCGGCACCGGCAAGACCGCCGCCTTCGCCCTGCCCATCCTGCAACGGCTGGCCGAGGACCGCCGGCCCGCGCCGCGCCGCGGCTGCCGGGCGCTGGTCCTCTCGCCCACCCGCGAACTCGCCACTCAGATCGCCGAGAGCTTCAAGACCTACGGCCGCCACCTCGGCCTCACCGTCGCGGTGGTGTTCGGCGGCGTGAAGTACGGGCCGCAGATGCGCGCCCTCGCCGGCGGGATCGACGTGCTGGTCGCCACCCCGGGCCGGCTGCTCGACCACATGGAGCAGAAGTCCATCAACGTCGGCGCGACCGAGATCTTCGTCCTCGACGAAGCGGACCAGATGCTCGACCTCGGCTTCCTCGTGCCCATCCGCAAGGTGGTCCGCGAGCTGCCCAAGGAGCGTCAGAACCTGTTCTTCTCGGCCACCATGCCGGGCGAGATCGGCAAGCTGGCCGGCGAGATGCTGCGCGACCCGCAGAAGGTCGAGGTGACCCCTCAGTCGACCACGGTCGAGCGGGTCAACCAGCAGGTTCTGTTCGTCGAGCAGCAGCGCAAGCGCGCCCTGCTGGCTGAACTGTTCGACGATCCCGCCTTTACCCGCGTGATCGTCTTCACCCGCACCAAGCGCGGCGCCGACCGCGTGGCCAAATCGCTCGAGCAGGGCGGCGTCGAGGCCGCAGCCATCCACGGCGACAAGAGCCAGGGCCAGCGCGAGCGGGCGCTGGCCGCCTTCAAGGCCGGCCAGGTCCGCGCCCTGGTCGCCACCGACATCGCCGCCCGCGGCATCGACATCGACGCGGTGACCCACGTCGTCCAGTACGAGCTGCCGAACGTGCCGGAGGCCTACGTGCACCGGATCGGCCGGACCGCGCGGGCGGGCGCCAAGGGCTCGGCCGTGGCGTTCTGCGCCGACGACGAGCGCAACCTGCTGCGCGACATCCAGAAGGTGACGCGCCAGGCCATCCCGTCCTTCGACCGCCGCAACGACCGCCATCTGGGCGCGGCGCTGGCCGTCATGGGTGAGTTGAAGGGCGTGCGCGAGGAGCGTCCCGCCCAGCCGCACCGCAGCGAGCAGAAGCCCTCGCACAGCGCCCGCGGCCGCCGCTCCGGCGCCAATCCGCACGGCGGCTCCGGGGCCAAGGCCCACGGTGGTGAGGCTCGCCCGGCCACCAAGCCGGCCTACGGCGGTTCGGCGGCCAAGCCGGCCGGCGGCCGGGGCCGCAAGCGCCCGCAGGGCGCCCGGGCCGAGGGCGGCGGCGGCTCTCCCTGGTCGAACTGGACCTCGCGCTGATCATGGTCGGGCCGGCGGTCCAACCCGCCGGCCGATGACGCGGCGTCATTCCGCTTGCAAAACGCCGTTTGGACAGGCGCCATCCCCTGATCAGGGCGCCGGCCGCAAGAGCCGGGCTCGAAATGGGATGAGAAACGACCAT
>JAQVDF010000269.1 GCA_028698405.1 Phenylobacterium sp.
GACTGATCGTGCTCGACCGCGAGCGGGTCATCGCGCTGGCCGACGAGCTCGGCCTGTTCATCTACGGCATGGAGAGCCAGTGACGCCTCTGACGGTGATGCTGGTGGCGGCCGAGGCCTCCGGCGACGACCGGGGCGCGGGCCTGATGCAGGCGCTGAAGCGCAGGCTGGGCGAGGGGGTGCGGTTCGTCGGGGTCGGCGGGGCGCGCATGGCCGCCGAAGGCCTCGACAGCCCCTTCGACATATCCGAGCTGTCGGTGCTGGGCCTGCTCGAGGGCCTGATGGCCTACCCCAAGGTGGTCAAGCGGGCCGACGAGACGGCGGCGCTGGCCGCCCGCGAGAAGCCGGACGTGGCGGTGTTGATCGACTCCTGGGGCTTCACGCTGCGCGTCGCGCAGCGGCTGCGCCGCCAGGACCCCGGCCTGCTGCTGGTCAAGTACGTCGGCCCGCAGGTGTGGGCGAGCCGTCCGGGGCGGGCCAAGGTGCTGTCCGGGGCCTTCGACCACCTCCTGACCATCCATAAGTTCGACGCCCCGATTTTCGAGGCCACGGGGTTGCCCACCACCTTCGTCGGCAACTCTGCGCTGTCGCTCGACTTCTCCAGGGCGGACATGTCTGTGGGCGAGGGCGGCCAGCCCATCCTGCTGGTGCTGCCCGGCAGCCGCCCCTCCGAGATCAAGAACGTGCTGCCGCCGTTCGAGGACGCGGTGCGAATCCTCAGGCAGAAGCGGCCTGATCTGCGTGTGCTCGTGCCTGCCGCCCCAACCGTGGCCGAAGCGGTCAAGGCCCGCGTCGCCGGCTGGCCCTTCCGCGCCGAGGTGCTGGAGGGCGAGCCGGCGAAGCTGGGGGCCATGAAGTCGGCGACCGTGGCGCTGGCCTGCAGCGGCACGGTGACCACCGAGCTCGCCCTGGCGGGCTGCCCGATGGTGGTCGGTTACCGGCTCGGCCGGGTGACCTACGCCATTCTGAAGCGGTTGATCCGCACGCCCTACATCACCCTGTTCAACATCGCCGCCCAGGAGTTCGTCGCGCCCGAACTGGTGCAGGACGACTGCAACGGCGAGACGCTGGCCGACGCGGTCGAGGCGCGGCTCGCCGATCCGGCTCTGCGCCAGCGGCAGATCGCCCGCCAGTTCGAAGCGCTCGACAAGATGGGCCGCGGCGGGCCCGACCCGTCGGAGGCGGCCGCCGAGACGGTGCTGAAGCTGGTGGACGCGCGCGCCGCGCGCTGACACAACGCCGAAACATCGGTATTGCGACCCAGCGTCCAAACAAGAAGACGCGAGAAGGGGAGAGATGCGCACCAGGTGGTCGTGGACCGCCGTGGCCGTCCGCGGCCTCGGCGCGTTGCTGGGATTGAGCCTCGCCTGGGCCCAGGCGCCCGCCCCTGCGGCGTCGCAGGCCCATCCGGGCCGAGCGGTCTACGAGCAGTCCTGCGCCGCCTGCCACGACAATCCGCAGACCAGGTCGCCGACCCTCGCGGCCATGCAGGCGCTCGGCGCGGACGCCGTGGCGGCCTCGCTGACCATCGGCAAGATGAGGGAGCAGGGCGCGCTGCTGACGCCGGCCGATCTGCAGGCCGTAGTCGACTACATCTCCTCGGGCGGCAAGCGCGACGATTCCTGGATCGCCCGCGCGGCCTGTCCCGACGAGCGCAAGGCGGTCGATCTCTCCGGCCCCGAATCCTGGACGCGCTATGGCGTGGACTATGCCGGCTCTCGTCGGATGGACGCCAGGCAGGCGGGCCTCGCCACCGACGACCTGGGCCGTCTGGAGGTCGCCTGGGCGCTCGGCCTGCCGCAGACCAATGCGCTACGGTCCGCGCCGGTGATTGTCGGCTCGACGCTGTTCTATTCCGCCAGCCAGGCCGGCTATCTCCTGGCCCTGGATACGCAGACCGGCTGCATCAAGTGGTCGCTGAAGACCCCGCGGCCGATGCGCACCTCGCTGACCTACGGCCAGCTCGGACGCGGCGGGCCCAAGGCGCTGATCGTCGGCGATCTGGCCGGTCAGATCCTCGCGGTGGACGCTCAGACCGGCAAGCTCATCTGGTCGGCCGAGGGACGCCACGATCCCGAGTCGATACTGACCGGCGCTCCGGTGCTCTGGCGCGACCGGATCATCGTGCCGGTTTCGGCGGCTGACGTGGCTCGGGCGGGCAACCCGAAATTCTCCTGCTGCAAGGTGCACGGCGCCGTGGTGGCATTGAACGCCAAGGACGGATCCAGGCTGTGGGTGGCCCACACGATGCCCGACGCCAAGCCGACCGGCGGGCGCAACGCCGCCGGCGCGGAACTCTGGGGCCCGTCCGGCGCGGCGGTGTGGTCGAGCCCGACGATCAACGAGCGGCGGCGGATCGTCTACCTCGGCACCGGCCAGAACACCTCGCACCCGGCGACCCGCACCAGCGACGCCATCTGGTCGCTCGACGCGATCAAGGGGACCACCCGCTGGTTCTTCCAGGCCACCGCCCACGACGTCTGGAACACGGCCTGCAACGCCGGCCCCAACTGTCCTGCCGCGGTCGGCAGCGTGCGCAAGGACTTCGACTTCGGCGCCCAGGCCATCGTCGCCCGCGACGCCAAGGGCAAAGACATCATCCTCGCCGGACAGAAGAGCGGCGACGTCTGGGGCCTCTCGCCCGAGGGCGGGGAGGTGTGGCGGCGCAACCTCTCGCCCGGCTCGCCGCTTGGCGGGGTGCGCTGGGGGCTGGCCAGCGACGGCGTGCGGGTGTTCGCGCCCATCGCCGATCCGGTCGGGGCCGGGCTGCACGCGCTCGACATCTCCACCGGCGAGGTGGTCTGGCGGCGTCTGCTGGGCGACGACGCCTGCCGGCGGTTCGGCCAGGACGGCGGCGGGCCGCGCGACCGCGCCGCCTTCCTCAAGTGCCGCCATGTCGGCATGTCGGCCGCGCCGCTGGTCGTCGACGGGGCGGTGATCGCCGGGACGCTGGACGGCAAGCTGATGATCTTCGACGCCCAGGACGGGCGTCAGATCGCCACCCTGGATACCGCGCGGCCTTTCGAGACGGTGAACGGGGTGGAGGCCAAGGGCGGTTCCATCGACGCCCACTCGATCTTCGCCGGCGACGGGCTTCTGTTCGTGGGCTCGGGCTATGCCCAATTCGGTGCGCCGGCCGGCAACGTGCTGGTCGCCTACCGCCCCAAGTCCGCGAATTAGCGAGGCTTTAGGAGATTTTCGGCGAGAATGTCGGTATTCGGCGGGCGCTGCCCGCGTTCCCGCTCAGGACAGACCCGAAGTGACGCGGCTGCAGGCTGACGACACCTGGTGGCTCGGAGTCGCCGTCGCGGCGTTCGCCGTGATCGCCGGCCAGACGGTGATGGTGGTCGGCGAGGCGCCGGCGCATGCGCCCTGGATCCAGTTCGTCGCCATCACCCTGACCGCGGCGTCCTTCCCGCTGATCGTGCTCGGAGCCGAACAGGCCATGCGCTGGCCGCTCGCCACCCTCTGGCTGGGTGTGGGGGCCATCCTTCTCACCCTGCTGTTCGGTCCGGAGATCGAGGGCGTACGCCGATGGGCGGGCATGGCGGGGGTGGCGCTGCACGTCGGTCACCTGGTGACGCCGCTCGCCATCGCGGTCGCGGCCAGCCGGCCGGCTCCCTGGCCGACCACAGGCATTGCGCTGCTCAGCCTCGGCTTTGCGCTGCAGCCGGATGCGGCGGCGCTCGTCGGGCTGTCGGCAGCTCTGGGCATGCTGCTCGCCTTCAGCCTCAGCCTGTGGTCCGCGGCGGCGCTTTCCGTCGCGCTGGTCGCCACGGTGCTGGCGTTGGTGCATCCCGCTCAGGTCGCGCCGGTCGCCTTCGTGGAAGGCATGCCGATGACGGCGCTCAGGATGCAGGTCTGGCTCGGCCTGCTGGTCGCCTTCGGCCTCTGCCTGCTGCCGGTGCCGTTCGTGTTCATCGCGACCCAGGGGCGGCGACGGCGGCCCCTGGCCGCGGCGCTGGCCGGCTACTTGATCGGCC
>JAQVDF010000270.1 GCA_028698405.1 Phenylobacterium sp.
GGTAGTTGCCGTCGGCGAACGCCGCGCCCCAGACCACCACCATGAAGCCGAGTCCCACTTGGATCAGGCCCAGGCCGAACTTCATCACCGGATTGGGGTCGCGGCCGCGCTGGGCGAGCCAGGCCCACATGGCCGCGAAGATCGGCGCGAAGATCAGGATGAAGCCGGCGTTGAACGACTGCACCTGGGCGGCAGGCAGCCCCATCAGGTTGACGTTCCGCGCAGCGAACAGGTTGAGCGAGGTGCCGGCCTGCTCGAACAGGGTGAAGAACACCACCGCCCCGAAGATCAGCACCAGCGCCAGCATCATCCGCTCGCGCTCGATGCGGCCACACTTGAAGATCAGGAACCAGACGATGAAGGCCAGCGACAGAACGGTGGAGATGCCGAGGCCCCAGCCGACCAGGTCGTTGTGCTGGACCAGCACCCAGACGCCGGCGACCGCCACGATGGCGCCGAGGTAGATCGCCCACTCGCGGCTGAGCGGGCCGAGGAACGGCTGGCGAAGGCGTTCGGGATCCGGCGGCTCGCCCTTGCCCTGCAGCAGCGGCTTGCCCCAGACGAACACGATCAGGCCGGCCAGCATGCCGATCCCGGCCAGCCCGAAGCCGGCCCACCAGCCCACCTGCTGGCCGAGCGCGGCGCACAGCACCGAGGCCCAGAAGGCGCCGAGGTTGATGCCGTAGTAGTAGAGGGTGAAGCCGGAATCCCGCCGGGGGTCCCCCTGCGGGTAGAGCTGGCCGACGATGGTCGAGATGTTGGGCTTCAGGAAGCCGACGCCCATGATGATCAGCGAGACCGCCAGGTAGAAGGCGTTCTTGCCGACCGCATCCTCGGTCTTGGTGAGGCTGAAGGAGCCCTGCTCCAGCACCGGCGGCAGCGACGCGCCGTCGGGGAGGTCTTTCACCTCCAGGCCCCGCTCGCTCTGGGCGAACTGCAGCCGCTGGCCGTCCACCTCGATGAAGGCCCGGCGGTCGTCCATCCGGCCTTCGGTGACGATGGGATAGGACTGGCCGGCGTAGACCAGGGTCTCCTGGCTCGGCCGCCCCTCGATCGCCATGGTGGAGTGGCCGAGCACCAGCAGCACCGCGCCGAACAGGATCGCCTTGCGGGTGCCGAGGTAGCGGTCGGCCAGGATGCCGCCGATCAGCGGCAGCAGATACACCAGCGATGTGTAGGAGCCGTACTGGGCGCCGGCGGTCTCGTCGTCGAACAGCAGATGCTGGGTCAGGTAGAAGATCAGGATGCCCCGCATCCCGTAATAGGAGAACCGCTCCCACATCTCGGCGAAGAACAGGATCATCAGGCCGCGCGGGTGATTGCGCAGCAGTTGCAGCAACACCGGGATCCCGGTGGCGAGAGTGATGAGAATCCCGATGAGGATGATGGTCATGCGAGGCCTGTTCGGTCCCTGTTGCTCGGCGCTTCGAGGTCTATTCTGCCCGTGTCGCCTTGGTCGGGCGGGAGAGAACCATGCGATGAGCGCAAGCACAAGCAAGCCGGCGCCCTGTGGAGCCAGGCCCGCCACAACGCGTTGATCCCTCCCGACAGGAGGTACGCGCCATGAACAACCCCATCCGCCTGGAACGCGCCGCCCGCCGCTGGCGCGCGCTGTTCGCCGGGCACCTGATCGCCGACAGCGACGACGCGCTCATCGTGCACGAAGAGGGTCGCAACCCCGTCGTCTACTTCCCGCGCGATTCGGTCTCGATGGAATACATGTCGCAGACCGACCGGAAGACCCGCTGCCCCTACCGCGGCGAGGCGACCCACTACACCCTGCTGATGGACGGCGACCTCGCCGAGAATGCGGTGTGGAGCCACGAATCGCCCATCGACGACACGCTGGAGGCCCTGGCCGGCCGAATCGCCTTCGACGCCAGCGCCGTCGACGTCTACGAGGCCGACGAGAAGGTCGCCCGCGCCGAGGGCGACATTGACCACACCGACCGCCGTTCCATCGACGAAGTCGTCAAGCACACCGACTCCGGCGCCGGCGTCAGCCAGCGCGACCACTGGCCCCCGAACGTCTCCATGCCCGAGCGGTAGCGGAGGGTCGATCAGCCAGCTTGCCCCCTCTCCCCTCGGGCTGCGCCTCGGGGGAGAGGGGGAAGACTCACCCCAGCGCCTGCGCCGTCAGTCGCCGCACCTGCGCCGGATCGGCGGTCGCGAGGGCCGCTCCGGAGAAGGCGGGCTGGCCGGTGATCTCCACGGCGGCCCAGGGCGGGATGGGAAGAGCGAGGAGTTCCTCCTGCGTCGGCGCCTCGGCCTCGGAGACCACGAGGCCGTCCAGGTCCCCCAGGAAGATGTCGAGGCTGAACGTCCGCCCCGCGTGCCCGACGCTCCAGCGGCGCTTGGCGATGTCGGCGCCCTGCAGGATGGCGAAGGCGGCGTGTTCGGCCTCGCTGAGGTAGATGTTGACGATCGGCTCGGCGCCCTGAGCCACCGCGCCGTACTTCTTGCAGAGCTTGAACTCGCGCGCGCCGGTCGTCTCGTCGACGATGCTGCGCAGCCGCAGGCGCCCGCCCTCGAGGTAGCGGTCGCGGATGAGCCGCGGCCGCGACAGGGCCAGCCCCTCCAAGGCATCGGGCCTGACCAGGAACCGGCGCTCGTTCTCCAGGGCCGCATACTTGGGAAGCTGCACGGCCCGGCCTCCGGTCAGTAGGCGAGCGCCTCGAAGACCTTGCTCACGTCGCCCTGCCAAGGGCCGTGGTAGGCCTCGAGCAGCCGCTCGGCCGGGGTGATCCCGCTCTCGGCGATCTCGTCCAGGTCGGAGAGGTAGCCGGTCTCGTCCACCATCCCGCCGGACAGGCGGTTGCGGTTCTTCAGCCCCTGACGGGCGATGGCCAGCATGTCCTTGGCGACGTCCTTCACGGTCCGCCCGCCCACCTCGGCCTTCAGGCCCAGGCGGGCGACGTCGGCGCGCAGCCTGTCGTGGTCCTCGGTCGTCCAGGCCTTGCACAGGTCCCAGGCGGCCGCCAGCGAGGCCGGGTCGTAGAGCAGGCCGGTCCACAGCGCCGGCAGGGCGCACAGCCGGCTCCAGGGCCCGGCGTCGGCCCCGCGCATCTCCAGGTACTGCTTGAGCCGCACTTCCGGGAAGATGGTCGAGGTGTGGTCGGCCCAGTCCTTCAGGCTCGGCCGCTCGCCCGGCAGCTCGGGCAGCTCACCCTTCATGAAGTCAAGGAAGGAGCGGCCGGCGACATCGATGTAGTCCTCACGCTTGACGAAATACATCGGCACGCCGAGCGCGTAGCGGGCGTAGGTCTCGAAGCCGAAGCCGGGCTCGAAGACGAAGTGCAGCATGCCGGTGCGGTCCGGGTCGGTGTCGGTCCACACATGGGCGCGGCCGGAGAGGAAGCCGCTGGGCTTGCCTTCCTTGAACGGCGAATTGGCGAACAGGGCGGTGGCGATCGGCTGCAGCGCCAGGCTGGTGCGGAACTTGGCCACCATGTCGGCCTCGGACGCATAGTCGAGGTTGGCCTGAACGGTGCAGGTGCGGAACATCATGTCCAGGCCCTGGCCGCCGACCTTCGGCATGTACTGGCGCATGATCTTGTAGCGCCCCTTGGGCATCACCGGCACGTCCTCGCGCCGCCAGGTGGGCGTGAAGCCGAGGCCGAGGAAGCCGAGGCCGAGCTCGTCGGCCACCACCTTGATCTCCTGCAGGTGGGCGCCGGTCTCCTCGCAGATGTCGTGCATGGTCGCCAGCGGCGCGCCGGACAGCTCGAACTGGCCGCCGGGCTCGAGGCTTACGTTGGCCTTGCCGCGCTCCAGCGCGATGACGTTGTCGCCTTCGTAGACGCCCTTCCAGCCGAACCGCATCAGGCCTTCCAGCAGCGCCTTGATGCCCGCCGGACCCTCGTAGGGCACGGGCGAGAAGTCGGCGCGGCGGAAAACGAACTTCTCGTGCTCTGCGCCCACCAGGTACTCGGACAGCGGCTTGCAGCCGGCCTCGAACCAGCGGACCAGATCCTCGA
>JAQVDF010000271.1 GCA_028698405.1 Phenylobacterium sp.
TCCCCAGCCGGCGGTCAGGTGCACCCAGGTCATCAGCTCCGGGTCGAGGGCAGTGAAGGCCTGCCCCTCCGGCGTCGTCCCGAAGACCCGCTCGTGCATGCGGGTGACCATGGCGATCCGCGCTTCGGCCGCGCGGGTCGGCCCGTAGGTGGTGATCAGCGTCGCCTCGCCGGTGCGCTGCATTCGCGCCAGTGGGTCGGTGCGGAAGATGGAATGCTCCCAGACGCCAGTGCGCACGCGCGGCTCGGCCAGTTCGAGGATCACCGCCGCCACCCCGCCTACCGCCAGAGCGATGGGGTTGGCGTGCACCCGCCAGGCCATCGACCCGGGCCCGAAAAAGCCGACGTCGCCCCGCGGCGACCGATAGTCGACCTTGCCGCCGCTCAGGGGCGAGGCGGGCAGCCGCGCCCATGCGACTTGGGCGATCTCGTCGAGGGCGCTCATCGCCTCTCCTTCGCTAGGCCGCGGCCTCCCCGCCCAGCCGCTCGGCAAGTCGGTCCGCGGCGTCCTGCAACGTCTCGATCGCCGCCACAACGTCGGCGCGCTGGGCTTCCAGCTCGGCGATCTTCTTCTTGAACACGCGCAAGGCGCGCGCGTTCTGACCGGCCGGCCCTTCCCGGTCGTAGACGTCCAGGATCTCGTGGATTTCGGCCAGGCTGATGCCGACCCGGCGGCCGCGGACCACGAGAGCCAGCCGCGCCCGGTCGCGGGAGGAGTAGATGCGCTGCATGTCGCGTCGGGCGGGCGAAAGCAGGCCGCGCTCCTCGTAGAACCTCAGCGCCCGGGGCGTGACGTCGAATTCGCGGCAGAGCTCGCTGATCGAATAGGTGCGGAACGGAGGGCGGCGAAAGCTGAACGTCATGGGCTCGGGTTTCCTCACAGGCCCAGCACCAGCCGGGCGACGATGTCTCGCTGGATCTCGTTGGAGCCGCCGTAGATCGAGGCGGCGCGGTCGTTCAGGTAGCGGGCCATGACGGTAAGGCTGTGCTCGGGCCCGATGACTTCGAGGTTGGCGTTCGGCTCGCGCGCCTGCGGCTGGTCGGGGGCTGCGTAGAGGCCGGCCGCCTCGAGCGCCAGCTCGTCGATCCTCTGGACCGCCTCCGCCCCGTTGATCTTCAGCATGGATGAGGCCGGCCCCGGGTTGGCGCCGCTGGCCAGCGCCGCCAGCACCCGCCGCTCGGAGATGTCGATGGCCTGGACGGCGATCTCGGCCTCCGCCAGCCGCCGTCGCCAGGCCGGATCGTCGTGCCCCTCGGCGGCGGCGAGGCGCCGGGCGCGCGCGAGCGCCACCTGCAGCCCAGGCGCCGAGCCGCCGCCACGTTCGAACTCCAGCAGGTACTTGGCGACCGTCCAGCCCTGGTTCTCCTCGCCCAGGCGGTTGGCCTTGGGAACCCGCACCCCGTCGAAGAAGACCTGGTTGACCTCGTGCTCGCCGGCCAGGGTGACGATCGGCTTCACGGTGATCCCGGGGCTCGTCATATCCAGCAGAAGGAAGGTGATCCCTGCCTGCGGCTTGCCCTCGAACCGCGTCCTGACGAGACAGAACATGCGGTTGGCGAACTGGGCGTGGGTGGTCCAGATCTTGGAGCCGGTCAGCACGTAGTCGTCGCCGTCGCTGTCGGCGCGCAGCTGCAGCGCCGCCAGGTCCGAGCCGGCGCCCGGCTCGGAGTAGCCCTGGCACCAGTAGTCCTCACCCGAGAGGATGCGGGGCAGGTAGTGCGCCTTCTGCGCCTCGGTCCCGAAGCCCATGATCGCCGGGCCCACCATCCGCAGGCCCATGGGGGCCAGGCTGGGAGCCCCGGCCCGCGCGCACTCGGCGGCGAAGATGTAGCGCTGCACCTCGCTCCAGCCGGGCCCACCGTGCGCCTTCGGCCAGCTCGGCGCCGCCCAACCGCGCGCGTGCAGGATCTTCTGCCATGGCAGGCTGTAGCGGGGGTGGGTGAAGACGCTGGTCGCCCGCGCCGCCGCCTGCCGCAGCTCCGGCTTCAGCATGTCGGCCAGGAAGGCGCGGACCTCGTCCCGGAAGGCGAGGTCCGCCGGCGTCAGGTCCAGGTCCACTAGAACCTCGAGCGGAGCGTCACGCCCCAGGTGCGCGGCGCGCCCAGGAAGGCGGCGAAGGTGCCTGATTGCAGAGGCTGGTCGACGACGACCTGATAGTAATCCTCGTCGGTCAGGTTCTGGGCGAACAGCTCCACCGTCCAGCGCTCGTCCGCAGAGCCCAGGCCGACCCGGCCGTTCCACAGCGTCAGCTCCTTCTGGATCTTCAGCGGATCGAGGTTCGAGCCGGTGTTGTAGGCCGAGGTGTATCGGCCCGAGAGGCTGGCCCGGAACTTCAGCCCCGACCCAACCTCACGCTCGTAGGCCCCCGACCAGGAGACCGACCACAGCGGGGCGTAGGATAGCCGGGAGGTCGGCAGCCGCGGCCCGACGCCGGGGCCGGGCACGAAGTTCCCGTACTGGGTCACCGCATAGGTCGCCCCGCCGGTGAAGGTCAGTCCCTCCACCGGCGTGCGCCACATGGCGTCGACATCGACGCCGCGCGAGGTGACCTCGGGGATCGAGGCGACCACGAAGCTGATGCCGGTGAAGGTGTTGAGCTGGAAATCCTCGAAGGTCTGGTCGAACGCCGCGGCGTTGAGGATCAGGCTGTTGTCGAACAGCTGGCTCTTCAGGCCGATCTCGTAGGCGTCCACCGTCTCGGCCGGAAAGCTGGTGTCCGGATTGATGATCCCGGGCCCGAGCCGCGCGCGGTCGAGGTTGAAGCCGCCGCTCTTGTGGCTGGAGGCGTAGGAGACGTAGCCCATCAGCTCGGGCGAGAAGCGGTAGCTGACCTTCACCGTGCCGCCCAGCCGCTCCTCGGTGCGCTTCTGGGAGGTGTCGACGCCGTCGAACGCCGGGTCGGAGCCCGGCGCACAGATGACGTTGCGCATCGCCGCCGGCATCGGCCGCACGATGGCCGCTGCGCAGGCCGCCGCCGGGACGGTGTTGCTGTACTGCGAGAACACCTCCTTGGTGTCGGAGGCGTAGCGAAGGCCGAAGGTCACCTCGAGCGCGTCGCTGACGTGCCAGGTGTTGTTGGTGAACAGCGCCCAGCCGCGGCTCTCGTGGTCGAAGTGATCGTACGCGCCCTCGCCGGGCCGGAAGTTGGTCCCGAACGGCAGGCCGGTCAGCTGCGAGACCATCGCCGGATTGACCCCCGCCGACAGCAGCACGCCGAAGTAGAACTCGTAGGCCGTGCCGTAGGGCGTGAACGCGCTGGTGTTCAGCTGCTCGTCGGAGAAAAAGCCGCCCACCATCCAGTCGAGCGGTCCGGAGGCGCCGGCCAGCCGCACCTCCTGCGAGAACACCTCGAAGTTGGAGAAGGTGCGTCCGTCGTCCGGCCGGTACCAGATATCGGCCGAGGAGAAGTCGATGTCGTTGGCCTGCCGGTTGCGCCAGTCGCGCCAGGCGGTGACCGAGGTCAGGGTGACGTTGTCGTTGAGCTCCCAGTCTGCCTGCAGCGAGACGCCCTTGTCCTCGATGTGCTGGTTCGACTCGCGGTTCGCGTGGCCTAGCCGGCGGAACGGGTCGGCCGGGTGCAACAGCCCGTCGTCCGCGGCCAGGATGTCGATGATCGCCCCAGTCGGACCGACCAGGGTGGTCACGTCCAGGCAGCAGTGCTCGTCCCGCTCCGTGTAGTCGGCCAGCAACCGCAGGGTCAGGGTATCGGTCGGCCGCCACAGCAGCTGGCCGCGGACGGTAGTCACGTCCTGGTCGTCGTTGTCGCCCTGAGTGCTGGGACCGGCCCCGTTGCGAAGATCGTAGAAGCCGTCGCGCACGCGTCGGGCGGCGAACAGCCGGCCCGCCAGCGTCTCGGAGAGCGGGCCGGTGACGCTGACCGAGGCCCCCTTCGCGCCGTGGTTGCCCGCCGTCACCTCGCCCTGGGCCCCGAAGGTGAACTCCGGCGCGGCGGTGATGACGTTGATGACGCCCGCCGC
>JAQVDF010000272.1 GCA_028698405.1 Phenylobacterium sp.
GCCGCGCCGAGCTCGGCCGCCTCGCCGCCTTCGCCGACCGCCTGGGCAGGCGCCGAAGGCGTCTCCGCAGTCTGGTCGGCCTCGCCTCCCGCACCGCAGGCGGCGACGCCTGCGCCGAGCAGAACGGCGGCCGACAGGCTGGTCCAGAGTTTCGGGCGAAGAACGGTCATCGCATAAGCTCCACGGAAGGGTGGCCGGACCTTGCACGCGAGGTCGCGCTCTTGCAAGTCATTCGCAAAGTTGAGAGGGCCCGCCATGCTGACGCTCGCCGCCGTGCTGGAGCCGGAAGACATCGCCCGCATACGCGCGGGCCTGGCCCAGGGGCCTTGGCGCGACGGACGGCGCACGGCGGGTCCCGCGGCGCGCAAGGTCAAGGCCAACGCGCAGGCCGACGTGGACAATCCCAGGATCGCCGCGCTCGCCCGCTTCGTCCGTCAGGCGCTCGAGCGCAACGAGGTGTTCGCCGCCTATGCCCGGCCGGCGCGCTGGTCGACGCTGATGTTCAACCGCTACGGCCCCGGCGAGACCTACGGCATGCACATGGACGATGCGGTGATGGGGCCGGAGGGCGCGCGGGTGCGCACGGACCTGTCCTTCACCCTGTTCCTGTCCGATCCTGCGACCTACGAGGGCGGCGAGCTGGTGGTGGAAGGGGTCGAAGGCGAGCGGGCGGTCAAGCTGCCGGCCGGCGGCCTGGTGGTCTATCCGACCGGGGCGCTGCACCGGGTCGAGCCGGTGGCCTCCGGGGAGCGGCTGGCGGCGGTCGGCTGGATCCAGAGCCTGGTCCGGCGCGCCGACCAGCGGGAGATTCTCTTCGACCTCGCGCGCGTGCGCACCGCCCTGGCGGACGGCGAGGCCCGCCTGCTGCTCGACAAGGCGAGCGGGAACCTGGTGCGGATGTGGGCGGAGACGTGAGAGCCCTCCCCGTGCGGGGAGGGAGGGCGATCAGCGCGTGGGGACCGGCTGGTCGCCGCGGTAGTCGTAGAAGCCGCGGCCGGCCTTGCGGCCGAGCCAACCGGCCTCGACGTACTTCACGAGCAGCGGACAGGGACGGTACTTGGAGTCCGCCAGACCCTCATAGAGCACGTTCATGATCGACAGGACGGTGTCGAGGCCGATGAAGTCGCCCAGCTCCAGCGGGCCCATCGGGTGGTTGGCGCCCAGCTTCATGGCGGTGTCGATGGCCTCCACCGTGCCGACGCCCTCGTAGAGGGTGTAGATGGCCTCGTTGATCATCGGCACCAGGATCCGGTTGACGATGAAGGCGGGGAAATCCTCGGCGTTGGCGGTGGTCTTGCCCAGCGACTTGGCGAAACCGACGGCGGTCTCGTAGGTCGCGGCGTCGGTGGCGATGCCGCGGATGATCTCCACCAGCTTCATCAGCGGCACCGGGTTCATGAAGTGCAGGCCGATGAACCGTTCGGGCCGGTCGGTGGCCGAGGCCAGCCGGGTGATCGAGATCGAGGAGGTGTTGGAAGCCAGTAGGGTGTCGGGGCCCAGGTGCGGGGCCAGCGCCTTGAAGATGGTCTTCTTGACCTCTTCGTCCTCGGTGGCGGCCTCGATCGCCAGGTCCGCCTTGCCGATCTGCTGAAGCTCTTCGGCCGGCTTGATGCGGGCCAGGCCGTTCTTCATGGCCTCTTCGTCGATCAGGCCGCGGCCGACCTGGCTGCTCATGTTGCGTTCGATCTGGGCCAGGCTGGCCTTGATCCTGTCGGCGGAAACGTCGTGCAGCAGTACGTCGTAGCC
Source organism: Phenylobacterium sp. (assembly GCA_028698405.1). Classification (GTDB taxonomy): domain Bacteria; phylum Pseudomonadota; class Alphaproteobacteria; order Caulobacterales; family Caulobacteraceae; genus Phenylobacterium. Next base: position 1,747 of record JAQVDF010000272.1, read on the forward strand.
GCCCAGGGCGCACACGTGGGCGATGCCCGAACCCATCTGACCGGCGCCGATGATGCCGACCGACCTGATCTGAACCATGCCAACAGCCTTATGATGCAGGCGCGAATACCCCGGCGCCCGTCGCATTATGCGGCCCTTGTAGCACGGGGCGCGCGGAAGGCCGCAAGGCTTTTGCTGCGCCGCAGCGAGGCATGGCCGAGCCGGCGTTGCCAAAGGGCCGCAGTCACGGCCCCGCTTGGGCTATCCGAGGAAGGCTACTTGGAGCCGCCGCCACGGCGCTTGGCGCCGTACATGGCCAGCAGCGCGGCCCGGGCGTTGGCGGCGCGCAGCGAGGCCTGGGCCTCGCGGTCCTTGGCGGCCGCTTCCTCGCGCTGGCGCTCGGCCTCGGCCTGGGCGGCGCGCTTGGCCTCGCGCGCGGTCTGCCGCTCGGCGCGGATCCGCTCGAGTTCGGCCTGACGCTGGGCGGCGGTGTCGACGTACGGAGTCTTACGCTCGGCCGGCTTCGGCTTGAACTTCTCCAGCATCGCCTTCTTGGCTTCGGCTTGGGCGGCGAGGCGGTCTTCGAACGAGATCGGCTTGAAAGGCTTCATGACCTAAGGGGTTGGAGGGGGAAAAGCATCGGGCTCGCTTGCCCAACGCCCACGAGGGGCGTTGGGCTTCGGCGAAGCGCCTAAATGTGAACTCGGCCCCGCGATTGCGAGGGGGCGCGGCTATTTGCCGGCCTTGGCGAGTTCGTCCATCAGTTCGGGAACGGCGGTCTTGTAGTCCGCCACCAGGCCGTAGTCGGCGACCTGGAAGATCGGGGCGTCGGGATCCTTGTTGATCGCGACGATGATCTTGGAGTCCTTCATCCCGGCCAGGTGCTGGATCGCGCCGGAGATGCCGATCGCCACGTAGAGCTCGGGGGCGACCACCTTGCCGGTCTGGCCGACCTGGTAGTCGTTCGGAGCGTAGCCCGCGTCGACCGCCGCGCGCGAGGCGCCGACCGCCGCGCCGAGCTTGTCGGCGAGCGGCTCGATGACCCGCTGGAACTCCTCGGCGGAGCCCATGGCCCGGCCGCCGGAGACGACGATCTTGGCCGCGGTCAGTTCCGGACGCTCGGACTTGACGATCTGCTGGTCGACGAAGCGGGTCTTGGCCGGAGCCGCGCCGGCGTCGATGGTCTCGATGGCCGCCGAGCCGCCTTCCTCGGCCGCCTTGAAGGCGGTCGGGCGGACGGTGATCACCTTCTTCGCGTCCGTCGACTGGACGGTCTCCAGCGCGTTGCCGGCGTAGATCGGCCGCACGAAGGTGTTGGCGTCCACGACTTCGACGATGTCGGAGACCTGAGCGCCGTCCAGCTTGGCGGCGATGCGCGGCGAGAAGTTCTTACCCTGCGAGGTGGCCGGCGTGAGGATCGCCTCGTAGTTGGCGGCCAGCGGCACGACCACGGCCTCGAAGGCTTCGGCCAGGCCTTGCGACAGCGCGTCGCTCTCGGCCAGCAGAACCTTGCGCACGCCGCTGATCTTGGCGGCGGCTTCGGCGGCGGCGCGAGCGCCTTGGCCGGCGACCAGGACGTCCACGTCCGAGGAGATGCGCAGGGCCGCGGTCACCGTCTTGTGGGTGCCGTCGCGGACAGTCGCGTTGTCGTTATCGGCGATGACGAGAACGGCCATTAGAGGACCCCCGCTTCGTTCTTCAGCTTCATGACCAGATCAGCGGCGGTTTCGACCTTGATGCCGCCGCCGCGCTTCGGCGGTTCGGTGACCTTAAGGACCTTCAGGCGCGGGGCCGTGTCGACGCCGTAGGCCGACAGTTCCTTGGTGTCCAAGGGCTTCTTCTTGGCCTTCATGATGTTCGGAAGGCTAGCGTAGCGCGGCTCGTTGAGGCGCAGGTCGGCGGTGATGATCGCCGGCAGCGCGACTTCGATCGTCTGCAGGCCGCCGTCCACTTCGCGGGTGACGCTGGCCTTGTCGCCGGACACCTCGACCTTCGAGGCGAACGCGGCCTGCGGCCAGTCGAGCAGCGCGGCGAGCATCTGGCCGGTGGCGTTGTTGTCGCCGTCGATGGCCTGCTTGCCCATCAGCACCAGATTGGGGTTCTCCTCGGCGACCACGGCCTTGAGCGCCTTGGCGACGGCCAGCGGCTCCAGGTCATCGGCAGTCTGCACCAGGATGGCCCGGTCGGCGCACATGGCCAGGGCGGTCCGCAGGGTCTCCTGGGCCTGGGCCGGCCCGATC
>JAQVDF010000273.1 GCA_028698405.1 Phenylobacterium sp.
CCCTTCGAGCCGCCCCGGCCCACGCCTCCGGTGCACGAGCGCGTCATGGCGGCGCTGGAGGCGTTCCACTGAGCTTGCCGCATCGCCCGGCGGCGTGATCCGCTTCGCGCGCCCGCTCAGCCCCGTCCCAGCCGGATCGCCGCCGAGCGGGCGTGGGCGGGAAGGCCCTCGGCTTCGGCCAGGGCGACGGTGTGCGGACCGAGGCGGGCGAAGGCGGCGGCGTCGCACTTGATGATCGAGGTCCGCTTCAGGAAGTCGAAAAGCGACAGCCCCGAGGAGAACCGCGCCGCCCGGCTGGTCGGCAGCACGTGGTTCGACCCGGCCACGTAGTCGCCGATCGCCTCCGGCGCATGGCGGCCGAGGAAGATCGCGCCAGCATGCCGCACGCGGTCGGCCAGGACCTCGGGCGCCTCGACGGCGAACTCCACGTGCTCGGGAGCGAGCCGGTCGACCAGCCCCGGCGCCTCGTCCAGCGGGGCGATGACCACCGCGCCGTGGTCGCGCCAGGAGGCGGCGGCATCCTCGCCGGTGGACAGCGCGGCGAGCTGCTCGGCCAACGCCGCCTCGACCTTCCCGGCGAAGGCCTCGTCGTCGGTGATCAGGATCGACTGGGCGTCGGGGTCGTGCTCGGCCTGCGAGAGCAGGTCGGCGGCGATCCACGCCGGATAGTTGGCCGCGTCCGCCACCACCACGATCTCCGATGGGCCGGCCATGGCGTCGATCCCCACCACGCCGTAGACCTGCCGCTTGGCGGCGGTGACGTAGGCGTTGCCGGGGCCGACGATCTTGTCCACCGGCCGGATGGGGCCCGCCCCGAAGGCCAGGGCGGCCACGGCCTGCGCCCCGCCGATCCGCCAGATCTCGGTCACTCCGGCGGCCTGGGCCGCGGCGAGCACCGCCGGCTTCAGTCCGCCGGGGGGCGTGACCATGGCGATCCGCTCGACCCCGGCCGCGGCGGCCGGGACGGCGTTCATCAGCACCGTCGAGGGATAGGCCGCCCGCCCGCCGGGCACGTAGATTCCCACCGCCTCCAGCGCCGTCCATCGCCAGCCGAGCTCGACGCCGGCCTCGTCGGTGAAGCGCATGTCCTGCGGCCGCTGGCGCTCGTGGTAGGCGCGGATGCGCCGCGCGGCGAAGGCGATGGCCTCGCGCACCTCGGCCGGGCAGCGGGCCGCGCCCTCGGCGATCTCCTCGGCGCTCACCCGGAGGGTCTCTTCGGCCAGGCCCGGGTCGTCGAACTTGCGTGCGAACCGCAGGAGGCCCTCTAGCCCCTCGCTGCGCACCGCCTCGACCACCTCTCGGACGGTCGCCTCCACGTCCGCGGGGGCCCCCCGCCGCTCGTCCACGAAGGCCGAGAAGCGGTCCTGGAAGTCGGGGTCGGTGAACCGGAAGCGTCGCATGCGGCGCTCTTTAGCCGGGGAACGCCGCGGGCGCGAGGGGCTGTGACGAGGTGACAGGCAGCGCCGCGCGCAACCTACTACGCCCCTGCCCCGGTGACGGGTCGTCCGAGGGCCTGCCTGTCACCGTACTCGCGCGGTCCTCACCCCTCCCCGAGGTCGTGCGTCGGCGTGCGCGGGGTCGGCCAGGGCGCGGAGACGTCGGCGAGGATGGCGTCGATGCACTCGACCTCGGCCTTCAGGTCGGCGTCGCCGGCGAAGCTGAAGACGATGCAGCCGCCGGGCGGCTCGGCGCCGGGCTCGAAGTTGACGGCGAGGATCTCCACCACCGCGTCCTTCGCACCGCGCTTTAGCTTGCGCGCCTGCACCCCCAGCACGCCGCCGAGCTGCAGGCCGCTGCGGATCCGCTCGCCGCCCGCCTCCCAGCGGTAGCGGTTGAAGGCCAGGGTCAGCCGCCGGGCCTTCGGTTCGTAGGAGATGTCGCCCAGCCTGAGGACGGCGTCCTGCACGGCCGCCGAGATGATCGCCAGGTCCTCGATGTCCTGCGCCAGGAGACGCAGCGGCGGCGCCTTGGAAGCTGTCATGCCCTGCCCCTATTCCTCGGTTTCGCCCTCGCCCTTCAGGCGGCGGACCTGGGCGCCGCACGCGCCCAGCTTCTCCTCCAAACGCTCGAACCCGCGATCCAGGTGGTAGACGCGGCCGACCACCGTCTCGCCCTTGGCCGCCAGGCCCGCGATAACCAGGCTGACCGAGGCCCGCAGGTCGGTGGCCATCACCGGCGCGCCGTTCAGCGCGTTCACGCCCCGCACCCGCGCCTCGCCGCCGTGCACGGTGATGTCGGCGCCCAGCCTGGCCAGCTCCGGCGCGTGCATGAAGCGGTTCTCGAAGATGGTCTCGCGGATCACGCTCTCACCCTCGGCCAGCGACATCAGCGCCATGAACTGCGCCTGCAGGTCGGTGGCGAAGCCGGGATAGGGGTCGGTCTCCACCGTCACAGCCTTCAGCCGCGCGCCGTTCCGCTTGATGGTCAACCCGTCGTCGTGGCGGGTCACCTCGACGCCGGCCTCGCTCATCTTGACCAGGAGGGCGTCGATGAGGTCGCTGCGGGTGCCGGTCAGCCGCACCTCGCCGCCGGCCATGGCCGCGGCCAGGGCGTAGGTGCCGGTCTCGATCCGGTCGGGGATCACCGCGTGCGTAGTCCCTGCCAGGCGCGCCACCCCGTCGATGGTGACGGTCGAGGTCCCCGCCCCGACGATGTTCGCGCCCATCTTGTTCAGGCAGTCGGCCAGGTCGGCGATCTCCGGCTCGGCGGCGGCGTTGGTCAGCACCGTGCGTCCCTCGGCCAGCACCGCCGCCAGCATGGCGTGCTCTGTCGCCCCCACCGAGACGAACGGAAAGGCGATCTCGGCCCCCTTCAGCCCGCGCGGCGCCTGGGCGTAGACGTAGCCCTCGTGCAGGTCGATGTGCGCGCCCAGCGCCTCCAGCGCCATCAGGTGCAGGTCCACCGGCCGGGCCCCGATGGTGCAGCCGCCCGGCAGCGAGACCTTGGCCTGGCCGGTGCGCGCCAGCAGCGGCCCCAGCACGTTGAACGAGGCCCGCATCTGGCGGACCAGGTCGTAGGGGGCGATGGCGCTGACGATCTCGGGCGTGTGCAGCAGGGTCTCCGGACCCGCGTCGCCCTCGCGCTCCACCACCTGCGTTCCCAGCCGCTCCAGCAGCCGACCCAGAAATCGGGTGTCGGCCAGCCGCGGCATGTTGGTCAGGCGCAGCGGCTGATCGGTCAGCAGGCTCGCGGCCATCAGCTTGATGGCGGAGTTCTTGGCGCCGCTGATCGGGATCTCGCCCTCGAGCCGCGCGCCGCCGGTGATGGCGATGCGATCCATTCGGTCCCTCGACTCGGCTCCGCCGCATGCGGACCGACGCCGGCCGCTTCTAGCTTCGCCCCATGGCGCCGCCAACCCGCAAGGCGGCGGCGTTCAGTCGCCCTTTCCCGATTCGGGCGCCGCCGGGTCGGTTCCCTTCGCCTCCCGGGGCGGCGCGGGCCTCGGCGCCTTGCGGCGGCGAAGATTCGCCCGCAGCGCCTGGGCCAGCTTGGCTTCCCTGTCGGTGTCGGACTTGCCTGAGCTCATTGGAAATTGACGCCCTGCGACCATTGATGAGCCTGCGAACGGCCCCGAGGTGCATTTTAGGGGCTTCCCGCGGGCGCGTCTTTTGGCTATCAGCGCGCCCTCACCTTTCGCCGCCGTAGCTCAGTGGTAGAGCGCATCCTTGGTAAGGCTGAGGTCGGCAGTTCAATCCTGCCCGGCGGCACCACTTCCTCCCGATCGATGACGAGCCAGTGGTCCCCTCCAGGGGACCCTTCCGCCTGCCCGGGTGACTGGTTGCGCGGCGCGCTACCCTCACCTCTCACGGTTTACGCCCCATCACCCCTTCGGCGGCGTGACGTGGAACGGCTGCACGACGGCGGCGAAATCGGGATGGGCCTCGCAGGCGGCGCCGTGGGCGGCGAGCCTGGGCCAGCGGGCGGGATCGAAGACGCCGGGCAGCGCCTCGCCGATGAAGCGCAG
>JAQVDF010000274.1 GCA_028698405.1 Phenylobacterium sp.
CATGGTGGCGGCGAGGCCGAGCGCCATGGCCGCGGAAAGAATCGCACGCATAAGGGTCCCCCCAAGGGATAAAGAGTGACGCAGAAGCTAAATCGGCGCGCTCTACCGATCAATGACGGCCTAGGTTCCCTTCGCGGGCAAAATTTCTAGAGCCGGAGGGCCTGTACGTAGCCGGTCAGCTCCAGGTAACCGCGGGCGCCGTCCGGCGCGCTGACCGCTCCCTCCCAGTAGATCGGCCCGCCGGAGGCCCGGCTGTCGAGTTCCTGGTCGTCCATCAGCGGCGAGAGCCGCCAGCGCCGCTCGCCGGCGTGCATGCGCACCGCGACCTCCTGCGAGACCGGATAGTCGCCCCCGGTGCGCGGCGAGCGCCAGCGGCGCAGGGCGGTGAAACGCACGTCCCCGGGGGCGAAGCGGACCAGGCTTCCATCCGCGCCGCGCAGCGAGCCGCCGGCCCACAGCGCCCGGCCCTCCGCGTCGCGCACCTGGAAGGCCATGAGCGCACCGCCGTCCGGCAGGTTGAGGCCGGTCCAGTCCCAGCCGACGGCGGCGGGGTCGAGCAGGGTGGACGACCATTCCCGATCCAGCCAGGCGGTCCCGGTCACCGCCTGCGCCCGCCGCCCGCGGGTCAGCGTGCCCGAGACCTTCAGCTGCGGCAGGCTGTAGTACCAGCTGGCCTGCGAGGGCAGCGGGCCCTTGCGGCTGAAGCCGGCCTCGCCCTGCGGCAGCACCGGCTGGGTGGGCGCAAGCGTCAGGTCGAGGGCGAAGGCCTCGCCGCCGGTGCGGGTGCGAATGGTCCCGTCAGCGTCGCGCCGGAGCCGCCAGTCGTCGATGACCACGTCCGCGTCCCCGACCTTGGCCTCGGCCAGCCCGAAACCGGCCCGGGCGGTCCGCTGGTCGTGGATCAGCCGGCCCTCCTGCGGGTCGGAGACCGCGGCGTGGGCGAACAGGATCTGCTGCGGCGAGAAGCGGCTGGGATTGGCCTGGTCGGCGCCGGTGCGCGACCGGAAGAAGGTGACCTGGAAGCCGAGCGGGCGGCCCTGTTCGTCCTCCAGCCAGCCGGTCACGTACCACCACTCGGTGCGGAAGGCCGGATGGGCGCCGTGGTCGGCGGGGAAGCTCAGCGGCCGGCCGGGGACCACCGGCGCGAAGCCGTCGTCTCCGGCCGTCGGCGCCTCGGCGGGCGCGGGGCCGCCGCCGACCGCCGAGGGCAGGGCCGGCGTGGCCTGAGCGCCGGCCTGCTGCGGCGCGGAGGCCCGTTCTCCGCAGGCGGCCAGGACGAACATGGCCAGAGCAAGCGCCAGCCGCCGCATCACCAGTCCTCCCTGACCGCCCGCACGGCGTCACCCGACAGGGCCCGCCGGCCGGCCAGCAGGGCGGTCCCGGCGGAGGCGGCGACCAGGGCCAGGACGACGCTGCCGAACAGGCCGAGCGGCAGACGAGTCTGCATGGTCCAGTTGAAGGACTGCGGGTTGATGACGCCGATCAACACCTGGCTGATGGCGAGGCCGAGGCCGATGCCGGCGATGCCGCCCACCAGGCCCAGGAGCGCGCCTTCCGAGGCCAGCATGGCCGCGATCTCCCTTCGCCGCACGCCCAGGTGCCGCAGCATGCCGAATTCCTTGGTGCGGGCCAGGGTCTGGGCCGAGATGGTGGCCGCGACCCCGGCCAGGCCGACCAGCACGGCGATGGCTTCCAGCAGGTAGGTGACCGCAAAGCTGCGGTCGAAGATGGACAGGGCCAGGCGCCGCAGCTCGCCCGCCTGGGCGATGGTTGCGAGCCGGGCCTGATCGGGTGGCAGGGCGGCGCGGATGGCCTCCGCCGCCGCCTCGGGGCGGACGCCGGGCGCAAGGTCCACCGCCGCCTCGGTCCGGCGCCGCTCGCCGGTCAGGCGGGTAAAGTCGGCAGCGTCGAGCGCCAGAGCGCCCGACTGGCGGGCGTAGTCGCGCCAGACGCCGGCCACATAGACCCTGGCCGGCGGTCCGGCGCCCAGCGGCAGCTCCAGCACCCGCCCAGGCCGCCAGCCGAGGGTGCGGGCGGCGGGCTCGGAAGCCCAGGCCGGCGTCAGCCCGTCCGGCGCGGGGCGCGAGCCGCCGATCAGCGGCAGGGCGCGGACGGCGTCCTCGCGCGCGGTGAGCACGATGGGCGGCCGGTCGGGGGCAACGCTGAAGCTGGTGCTGTAGGAGAAGGCCGCGCGGGCGACGCCGGGCGCGGCGGCGATCGTGGCCTGGGCCTCGGGCGAGAAGCCGCCGCCATCCTCCAGCCGCAGGTAGAGGTCGGCCGGCAGCACCTGGCCCAGCCACTCGTCCACCGAGCCGCGGAAGCTGGTGACCATCACCGCCATGGCGACCATCAGGCTGGTGCTGGCGACGATGCCGCACAGCGCGATGGCGGCCTGCGAGGGCGCCCCCCACAGCCGCTTGAGGGCCAGGTCCAACGGCGGCCAGGTGGCGCCCAGGCGCTGCAGCGGCGAGAGCAGGGTGCGGGCGATCCAGGGCATGGCCGCGACTCCGCCGGCCAGCAGCAGGGCGACGGCGGCATAGCCGAACAGCGGCAGCCCGCGCACCGCCGGGGCGAAGGCGGCCAGCGTTCCGGCCGCCAAGAGGGCGAGCGCGACCCTGCCGCCGGGCGCGCTGCGCGGGTCGATGGGATCGCCGAGGTTCTTCAGCGCCTGGGCCGGCTCCGTGCGGGCCGCCTGGCGGGCCGGGATCAGGCTGCCCAGCAGGGCTGCGAGCAGGCCGAGGCCGACGAACACCGCCGCAGCGCCCGACGCGAAGGCCAGCTTCGGGGGCGGGCCGTCGAAATAGCCGCCACCCAAGTCGCCGCCGAGCAGGGCAAGGCCGCCCCAGGCCAGCGTGATCCCCAGCGCCAGGCCCGCCAGCGCGCCGACCGCGCCGATCACCGCGCCTTCCAGGGCAACCTGCGCCAGCACGGCGCGCCGGGTCAGGCCCAGTACTCTGGCAAGCGCGAATTGCGGCCGCCTCCGCGCCACCGCCAGCGATTGGGCGGAGAACACCAGGAAGCCGCCGGTCACGAGGGCGACCAGGGCCAGCATGTCGAGATTGACCCGGTAGGCGCGCGAGAGGGCGTCGCTGCGCCGCGCGGCGCTGTCGGGATCGCCGAGTTCGGCCTGGGCGGGCAGCAGCGCCGCGACCCGCCGGCGGGCCGCCCCGGCGTCGGCGCCCTTGGCGAGCCGCAGGTCGATCCGGTCCAGCACGCCCAGCCGGTCGAACCGCCACTGGGCCGCGGCGATGTCCATCACGGCCAGCCGCTGGCCCTCGGGGGCGGACGGGAGGGTTCCGGCGACCTTCAGCCGGACGGCGCGCCCGTTGGCGGCCAGCTCCACCTCGTCTCCCACCGTGGCGCCCGACGCCTGCAGCGCTGCGGCCGAGAGGAACACCGCATCGGGGTCGAAGGCGGCCGGGCCGGCCGAGCCCTCGCCGAGCAGGGCGGGCGTGACCGCGGCGGCGCGCAGCACGTCGAGGCCGATCAGGGTGACCGGGACATCGCCCTGCAGCCGGGCGCTCATCTGCAGGGCCGGGCTTGCGCCGGCGACGTCGGGCGCCCTGGCCAGCACGGGGTAGAGCCGCTCGTCGAAACCGGCGGCGGTGCGGCCGCGCACCTGCAGGTCGGCGTCGCCGCCGACGGTGCGGACCGCCTGGGTGAATTCGTTGAGCGCCGAGGCGTTGATCAGGTGAACCGCCAGCCCCAGCGCCACGCCCACCGCGATGGCGATGACGGCGGCCAGCGCCCGCGCCGGATGGGCGCGCCACTCGCCGAGGATCAGCCACCGCAGGGCGGTCGGGCTGGCCAGGCCCTCAGCCGCCATCGCGTGCCTCGAGGCCTTCGCCGGTCAGCCGCAGGACCCGGTCGGCCGCCGCCGCGGCGGCTTCGGAGTGGGTGACCAGCAGCACGCCGGTCCCGGCCCGCCGGACCTGCTCCTCG
>JAQVDF010000275.1 GCA_028698405.1 Phenylobacterium sp.
ATCGCCACGGCGATGAAGCCCTGGGCCTCGGTCGGCGACATGTCCAGCGTGTCGATGATCAGAAAGCCCAGCGTCTGGCCCTGGGCCGTCTGGCAGACGGCCACCAGGAAGCCGTAGGCCAGGAAGGGGATGATCCGAGGGTCGCGCCACATCGGGCGGACCTTGCCGTTGGCGTCGAGCGGTTCGGGCGGGCGGTCCTCGGCGCTGGCCCGGCGTTCGCTTTCGGGCAGGTAGCGGACGACGATCGCCAGCATCACCCCGGCGATCAGGGCGAAGGCGAACAGCGGTCCCGACAGCCCGACGAAGGGCAGCACGAACAGCGGCGCGAGGAACGGCCCGATCACCGTTCCCAGGCCGAAGGCGCCGGCCAGGCTCGACATCGCCCCGGTGCGCTTCTCCGGCGGCGTGTATTCGGCCACGTACGCCTGGGTGGCCGGGTTCGAGGCGGCGCCGAAGAAGCCGAACAGGGCCCTCGCCAGAAGGAAGCAGATGAAGATCACCACCCAGTGGGCGAGGTGGGCGAGGCCGGCGGCCACCACCATGCCGCACAGCGCCATCGAGACCATGAAGCCGGCCAGGCCGACGATCATCAGCGGCTTGCGCCCGTGCCGGTCCGAGGCCCAGGCCCACATCGGCGAGGAGAAGGCCCACAGCAGCGCCGAGAGCGAGAAGATCGCCACCACCGCCTCGTCCGGGATGCCGGTGGAGCGGCCGATCGCCGGCAGCACCGAGATCAGGCCGGTGTTGCCCATGGCCGTGGCCAGCGACACCCCGAAAATGATGGCGAACGACCGCTTGGGAATGCCGTCGGGTGTCGTGGATGGCTGACTCATGGGCTCGCTGTTAGGCCGTGCCGACGGCGGGCGCAAACCCTCTTGATCACCTCGCCTTAAGCATTAACGGCGAAGTTGTCGGACCAGGATCCGGGGGCCCGACTGCATGTTTCAGATCATCGGCATCGTTGTGCTGTTCACGATGGTGTTCGGCAGCTTCCTGCTGTCCGGCGGTCGGCTGGACGTGATCACCCACGCGCTGCCGCACGAGATGATGGCCATCGGGGGCGCCGGGATCGCCGCCTTCCTGATCTCCAACTCGATGGCGACGATCAAGGCCACCGGAACCGGCTTCAAGAAGATCTTCGCCGGTCCGAAGTGGAAGGCCTCGGACTATAGCGACCTCCTGAGCCTCCTGTTCCTGCTCACGAAGACGATGAAGTCCAAGGGCGTGATCGCCCTGGAGAGTCACATCGAAAATCCCGAGCAGAGCACCATCTTCTCGCGCTTCCCCCGGGTGCTGAAGGATCACTTCGCCGTGGACTTCATCTGCGACACCCTGCGGATGATGACCATGAACCTGGAGGATCCGCACCAGGTCGAAGACGCCATGGAGAAGCAGCTCGAGAAGCACCACCACGAGGCGCTGGCTCCGGCCAACGCCCTGCAGAGCCTCGCCGACGCCCTGCCGGCCCTGGGTATCGTCGCGGCGGTGCTGGGGGTCATCAAGACCATGGGCTCGATCACCGAGCCGCCCGAGGTTCTGGGTGCGATGATCGGCGGGGCGCTGGTCGGCACCTTCCTGGGCGTTTTCCTGGCCTACGGCCTCGTCGGTCCGATGGGCGCGAGGCTCCGCAACGTGGTCGAGGAGGAGCATTCCTTCTACAGGATCATCCAGTCGGTGCTGGTCGCCCACCTGCACGGCAACGCCGCTCAGATCAGCGTCGAGATCGGCCGCGGCAACGTCCCCAGCCCCGCCCAGCCGAGCTTCCTCGAGCTCGAAGAGGCGCTCTCCTCGATCCCGGCGGAGGGGTAACCTCTCTCACCTCAGGGGACGGACGGGCGCCGCCCCGCCTGCCCGGAGCTTCACCATTGGTTGCTCTTCGCAGCCTGAAATTGCGAAAAAAGTGATCACGCGGCCGTGAATTAGGGCCTTGTGCCGGGCGCGAAGCGCTGCATAGTCGATCTCGCGCTCGTGATCTGACCCCTCCTCGCTCCGGCCTCACGGACGCGGAGGGTCCAGGTCGCACGCAAGGGCGCGCGAACCCGACCTTAGAGGGAACCCAGGGATCATGACCTCCGAAACTCTCCGCAAGCTGCTCGTCGCCGGCGCCGCCATGGCCGCGCTCTCCGTCGCCGCTTGCCAGCAAAACACCGAGACGGCTGAAGAGCCGGCCGCCACCGAAGCCCCGGCCGCCGACGCCGCCGCTCCGGCCGCCGACGCTGCCGCTGCTCCGGCCGACGCCGCCGCGACCGACGCTGCCGCTGCTCCGGCCGACGCCGCCGCGACCGACGCCGCCGCTGCCGCCGCGACCGACGCTGCGGCCGCTCCGGCCACCGAAGCGCCGAAGTAAGCCGACGCACGCTTCACGCGTGTCTCGCGAGGGCCGCCCTTCGGGGCGGCCCTTTTCGTTTATGAAGCCCGCATGAGCGAGCCCGACGACAATTCGCCCCTGACCTGGACCGAGGACGGCCGCCCGCGCTCGCGGCTGTTCGGCGACGTCTACTTCTCGGCCGAGGACGGCCTGGCCGAATCCCGCGCCGTGTTCCTGACCGGCTGCGGCCTGCCCGAGCGCTGGGCCGGGCGTCGGCGATACGTGGTCGCCGAGCTGGGCTTCGGGGCCGGGCTGAACATCCTCGCCCTCCTGGAGCTGTGGCGGCGCGCCCGCCCGGCAGGTGGCCAGCTGCAGGTCTTCTCCGTCGAGGCCTACCCGATCTCACGCGAGGAGGCGGCGCGGGCGCTGTCCGCCTGGCCGGAGCTGGCCGATCTGTCCGCGCGCCTGCTGGCGCAATGGCCCGGCGACGCCCGCGGGCTCCACCGCATCGACCTGCCCGAGCTCGGCGCGGTCCTCGACGTAGCCCACCTGGAGGCCGCAGAAGCGCTGGCCGGCTGGTCCGGCCCGGCCGACGCCTGGTTCCTCGACGGCTTCGCCCCCTCCGCCAACCCGCAGATGTGGCGCGAGGAGGTGCTGGGCCTGGTCGCCGCCCGCTCGGCGCCCGGCGCGACCGCGGCGACCTTCACCGTGGCGGGCGCCGTCCGCCGCGGGCTGCAGGCGGCCGGGTTCGAAGTCGCCAAGCGGCCGGGGTTCGGCGGCAAGCGCGAACGGCTGGAGGCCAGGCGGCCGGGAGAGCCTCGCGATCCGCCCATCCCGCGCGTCGCCATCGTCGGCGGCGGCATCGCCGGCGCCTCCGCCGCCCGGGCGCTCGCGGTCCTCGGCGTCGAGGCTGTGCTGGTGGACGAGGCCAGGCCGCCCAGCGGCGGCTTCACCCACCCGGCGGCCCTGGTCACGCCCCGTCTGGACGCAGGCCTGGGCCCGGTCGCACAGATCGCGGCCCAGGCCTTCCGTCGGGCCGTGCGGCTCTACGAGGGGCTGGAGGGCGCCGTGCGCTCGCACGGCGTGCTGCAGCTCGCCGCCCAGCCGCGGGACGTGCGGCGGTTCGAGACCATCGCGGCCAGCGGCCTGTTCGATTCCGGCGAACTGGCCGTCCTCCCTCCCGAGGCGGTCTCGGACAGGCTCGGCGAGCCCTGCCCCCAGGCCCTCGAACAGCGCTCGGCCCTGGTGATCGATCCTCGCGCGCCGCTCTCGGCCTGGTCGCCGCACAGGATCGACGGCCGGGTCGAGCGACTGATGCGAGAGGGCGGGGTCTGGCGGCTCGAGGACGCGGAGGGCGGCCTGCTCGTAGAGGCCGATGCCGTCGTGCTGGCCGCGGCCCTGGACTGCGCGCGGCTCGTGCCGGGACTGCCGCTCTCGCCGGTGCGCGGCCAGGCGAGCTGGGCGCAGGGCGTGTCCATCCCCCAGGCGGCGGCCTGGGGCGGCTACGCCGTGCCGACCGGCGACGGCGTGCTGTACGGCGCGACCCACGACCGGGAGGACGCCGGGACGGACCTCAGGCCCGACGACGACGCCCGCAATCTGGAGCTGGTGCGCCGGGC
>JAQVDF010000276.1 GCA_028698405.1 Phenylobacterium sp.
GGGCCCCACAGACTTGCAGCCGGCCGGCCCCTTGGGCACGTGGTTCAGCCGCGCGCGCAGGTAGCGGACCTGCTCGGTCTCGATGGCGCTGAGCGGGCTCATTCCAGCTCGAACGGCTCCAGCCCGGCCAGGCGCATGGCCCGCTCGCGCACCGGCGGCTGACGGGGCTTCACCCCCTTCACCGCCTCGGCCACGTGGCGGATATGGTCGGGCGTCGTGCCGCAGCAGCCGCCGAGGATGTTGACCAGCCCGTGCTCGGCCCACTCGTGCAGGGCGTGAGCGGTCTGGCCCGGCTGTTCGTCGTACTCGCCCATGGCGTTGGGCAGGCCGGCGTTGGGATAGGCGCTGACCAGGGTGTCGGCGATCCGCGCCAGCTCGGCGATGTGCGGCCGCATCAGCTCGGCGCCGAGGGCGCAGTTGAGCCCCACCGCGAACGGCTTGGCGTGGCGCACCGAGTTCCAGAAGGCCTCCACCGTCTGGCCCGACAGGGTGCGGCCCGAACGGTCGGTGATGGTCCCGGAGATCCAGATCGGCAACGGCTCCAGCCCCTCGTCCTCGAGGTCCAGGATGGCCTTGAGGGCCGCCTTGCAGTTGAGCGTGTCGGTGATGGTCTCGATCAGGAACAGGTCGACCCCGCCCTCGTGCAGCGCCAGCACTTGCTCGCGGTAGGCGGCGTAGACCTGCTCGAAATTGACCTTGCGGGCGCCCGGGTCGTTCACGTCCGAGCTCATCGACAGCATGACGTTCAGCGGGCCGATGGAACCGGCTACGAAGCGCGGCTTGTGCGGCTCCTTCGCCGTCCAGCGGTCGGCGACCTCGCGGGCGATCCGCGCACCGGCCAGGTTGATGTCGCGCACCGCGCCCTGGGTCCCGTAGTCGGCCTGGGCGATGACGGTCGAGGAGAAGGTGTTGGTCTCCGAGATGTCGGCGCCGGCGGCGTAGTACTGGTCGTGCAGCTCCGCGACGATGTCCGGCCTGGTCAGGCACAGGATGTCGTTGTTGCCCTTCAGGTTGACCGGATGGTCCTTGAACCGCTCGCCGCGGAAATCTTCTTCCGACAAGCCCCGCTTTTGGAACATCACGCCCCAGGAGCCGTCGAGGATCAGGACCCGCTCCCTGGCGGCGGCCTTCAGTTGTTCGATCCGTTCGGCGCGGCTCATGCGGCGGCCTCCTGCGGGGACTTGGCCCGCTCGCGAACGCCCAGCACGCGGCAGATGGCGTAGACGAGGTCGGCTCGGTTGAGGGTGTAGAAGTGGAAGTCCGAATAGCCCTCCTCGGCCAGCCGCGTGCACATCTCGGCCGCCACCGAGGCGGCGATCAGGCGGCGGGTCTCGGGGTCCTCGTCCAGGCCGTCGAACAGGTTGGCGATCCAGCCCGGCAGCGGGATGCCGGAGGCGCTCGACATCTTCTTCAGCCCCTCGAAGCTGGTGACCGGCATGATCCCCGGCGAGACGGGGATGCCGACGCCCGCCTTGCGGACCTTGTCCATGAACCGGAGGAAGGCGTCGATGTCGAAGAAGAACTGGGTGATCGCCCGGGTCGCGCCTGCGTCCACCTTGGCCTTCAGCACCTCGATGTCGTGCTCCATCGACGGACTCTCGGGGTGCACCTGCGGATAGAGGCTCACGCTGACCTCGAAGGGGGCGACGGCGCGGATGCCGCGGGTCAGCTCGGTGGCGTTGGCGTAGCCGTCGGCCGGCGGGGTGTAGGCGCCGCCCAGCGAGCCGGGTGGGTCGCCCCTAAGCGCCACGATGTGGCGGATGCCGGCGTCCCAGTAGGCGCGGACGATCTCGTCCACCTCGCCGCGGGTGGCCTCGACGCAGGTCAGGTGGGCGGCCGGCTTCAGGGTCGTCTCCTGCAGCATGCGCACCACCGTGCGGTGGGTGCGCTCGCGCGTGGAGCCGCCGGCCCCATAGGTGACCGAGACGAACTCCGGCTCCAGCGGCTCGAGACGGCGGATCGCCTCCCACAGGCTGGCCTCGGACTTCGGCCCCTTTGGCGGCGAGAACTCGAAGCTGACCTTCGGGCGCGGGGCGCCCAGCGCGCCGGCGCGGGCGACGGGACCGAGAGCAGTGTTCTGGGGCGTCATGCAGCGCTCCGTTGCGGCTGGCGGACCCGTTCGGCGGTCCAGATCTTTACGGTGAGCCCGCCCTCGGCCTTCGGCGGCAGGGCGCGGGCGCGGATGCGCGACAGGCCGGCGTCGGCCAGCCAGCGCTCCATCTCCCTGTCGGAGAAGCCCAGGCGGCGGTGCTGGTGGGCCTCGCGCAGGTATTCGACCCTGTGCGGGGCGAAGTCGACGATCACCAGCCGCCCGCCGTCGGCCACCAGCCGGGCCGCCTCGCGGCAGGCGGCGGCCGGATCGGACAGGTAGTGCAGCACCTGGTGGACGACCACGAGATCGGCGAACTCGGACGGCAGGCGGGTGCCGAAGATGTCGCCGTGGCGCAGCTCGACCTCCAGGCCGGCCCTGGCGGCTTCGCCCCGGGCGATGTTCAGCATCTGCTGGGACAGATCCAGGCCCAGCGCCTTCTCCGCGTGCGGGCCGAGCAGCTTCAGCATCCGGCCGGTGCCGGAGCCGAGGTCCACCAGCCGCTTGAACGGCCCGGGCCCCGCAGCCTCCAGGATGGCCGCTTCGACATCGCTCTCGGCCACGTGCAGCGAGCGGATCTCGTCCCAGCGGGCGGCGTTGCGGGCGAAGTATTCCAGCGCCTCGGCCTCGCGCTCGGCAAACACAGCCGACAGCTGTTCGGCGTCGCGCTTCAGCACCGGGTCGTCGGGGTCGATCAAGGCCAGGGCGTCAGCCACCAGTTCCCGAGCGTCGCCCTCGGTGGTCAGCCGGTAGAAGACCCAGGCGCCGTCGGGAAACCGCTCGACGAGGCCGGCCTCGGCCAACAGCTTCAAGTGTCTGGAAACCCTCGGCTGCGACTGGTCGAGCACGCGGCACAGCTCCAGCACCGCCAGCTCCTCGCGGGCGAGCAGGGCGAGAATCCGCAGCCGCGTCGGCTCGCCGGCGGCGCGCAAGATCTCCACGGCCTGGGACGCTGACAGAGCCATGGAGGACATAAAGATATCTTTATGTGATTAAGTCAAGCGTCGCGGCCCGCGCGAACCGCCTCCGCCGCGCTCCCGCGCGAGAGGAACGGCCCGGCGTCCCCCGCCCGCCGATCATCCCCCTAAACCGGGCTCAGCGGCGGCTCGCCGGCGAAGTGGCGACGGACGTTCTCGATGGCCTGGGCGACCATGGCCGGCAGGGACTCGACCGTGCCGCCGCCCATGTGCGGGGTGAGCACCGTGCCGGGAACGTCCGCCCAGCGCTCGGCGGGAGTCGGCTCCTCCTCGAAGACGTCGAGGCCGGCGCGGCCGAGACGCTTGTCCTTCAACGCCGCGATCAGGGCGTCCTCGTCGATCAGCGAACCGCGGCCGACATTGATGATCATACCGCGCGGGCCGACCGCCTCGATCACCGCCTTGTCGATCATGTGCCGGTTCTCGGCGTTGGCGGCGGAGGCCACCATCAGGATGTCGCACCATTCGGCCAGCGCCAGCAGGCTCCCGGCCCGCGGCCACTTCGCCTCCGGCTTGGGCCTGGGCCCCCACCAGTTCACCTCCATGCCGAAGGCCGTGCAGCGCTCGGTGATCGCCGCGCCGATGTGGCCGAGGCCGACCACGCCCACCTTGCGCCCCTTGAGGCTCGGCCGCGCGCCGGTCCCTTCGCGCCAGAGGCCGGCCCGCACGTTGCGGTCGCCGAGGGCGATGTTGCGCCAGCCGGCGATCATCAGGCCGACGGCGTGGTCGGCCACGTCGTCGGCGTTGACACCCTTGGCGTGGGTCACCTCGATGCCGCGAGCCCGGCACCAGTCGACGTCCACGCCGTCGTAGCCGGCGCTGACGCAGGCCACGAGCGTCAGGTTA
>JAQVDF010000277.1 GCA_028698405.1 Phenylobacterium sp.
TCATCGCCTGCAGCAGGTCGAACGCCTCGGGACCGCGCACCTCGCCGACGATGATCCGCTCGGGACGCATCCGCAGGCAGTTCTTGACCAGGTCCCGCATGGTGATCTGGCCCTGGTCCTCGAGGTTGGCCGGCCGGGTTTCCAGCCTCACGACGTGGGGCTGCTGGAGCTGCAGCTCGGCGGCGTCCTCGCAGGTGATCACCCGCTCGGTCGGGTCGATGAAGGCGGTGAGCGTGTTGAGCAGGGTGGTCTTACCCGAGCCCGTGCCCCCGGAGATGATGACATTGCAGCGGCAGGCGCCGATGACGCCGAGAACGCGCGCGCCCTCGGGACTGATGGACGCGAAGTCCACCAGGTTCTTCATCGTCAGCTTGTCTTTCTTGAACTTCCGGATGGTCAGCGTCGGCCCGTCGAGGGCCAGCGGCGGCCCGATGACGTTGACCCGGCTGCCGTCGGGCAGGCGCGCGTCGCAGATCGGCGAACTCTCGTCCACCCGGCGGCCGACCTGACTGACGATCCGCTGGCAGATGTTCATCAGCTGGGCGTTGTCGCGGAAGCGGACGTTGGTCAGCTGCACCTTGCCGCCGACTTCGATGAACACCCGGCCGGCGCCGTTGACCATGATGTCGGCGATGTCGTCGCGGTTCAGCAGCGGCTCCAGCGGGCCGTAGCCGAGGACGTCGTTGATGATGTCCTGGACCAGGTGCTCCTGCTCGGACACCGACATGGTGACGTTCTTGATCGCCACCAGCTCGGCGACGATGTCGCGGATCTCCTCGGCCGCCGTCTTGACGTCCAGCTGGGCCAGCTGGGCCAGGTCGATGGTGTTGATCAGCGCGTTGAAGATCGTGGTCTTCGTCGCGTGGTAGTAGTCGGACTGCTCGCGCACCACCTGGGCGGTGGCCGCTCCGCCGCTCTGGGCGGCGCGCAGCTGTTCGAAGCCTTGCGTGGGCTTGGGGCCTGAGGTGGCGGCCTGCGAGGCGGCGGCGCGCTGGGCGAGCGCGGCGCCGGCCGACGGCTGGGCCGGTCGCGGCGCGGCGGCGGCGGTCGTGGCGGCGGGCGGATCCACCCGCTGCGGACGCGTGGCGATGGGCGCTCCCGCCGGCGGGGCGGGCGGCGGCGCCTGGGGCTTGGGAGCCGGAGGACCGTCTGACGAGCGCTTGCCGAACATGGACTACTTGCGCCTCAGCAGATTGGCGAGGAACGAGGTCTTCTGGGGCGGCGGGGGCTCCCGCCGGCTGATCAGCTGGGCCAGGTGGTTGACCCCCTCGGCGGCGGGCGACTTGCCGTTCACCTCGACCAGCATCTGGCCGTTGTTGGCGGCTTGGCCGAACAGCTTGGGATCGAACGGCAGCACCAGCGAAGGCGCCAGCGCCAGGGCCTCGCCGAAGTCCTTGACCGGAATCTCCGGGCGGCCGGGCACGCCGACCATGTTCAGCACCAGCTGCGGCGGCGGATCGTTGGGCCGCGCGCGGCGGACCAGGTCGACCATGTTCTTGGCATTGCGCAACGAGGCCAGGTCCGGGGTCGCCACGATCACCAGATCGTCCGAGCCCAGCAGGATCTTGCGCTTCCACGACGACCAGCTGTGCGGCAGGTCGAGGACCACGAAGGGCGCGGCCGAGCGGATCTTCTGGGTGACTTCCTCGTAGGCGTCGGGACCGATTTCGTAGTCGTCGTCGAGGTTGGCCGGGGCCGCGAACAGGCTGAGCCGCTCGGTGCAGCGCGCCATCATCCGGTCCATCAGCACCGAGTCGAGCCGCTCGGGCTGGCTGAGGGCGTCCATCACCCCCTGGATCGGGTCCTGGTTGAAGTCCAGGCCGGCGGTGCCGAAGGCCAGGTCCAGGTCGACCAGCACCGCGTTGGTCTGCAGCCGCTCGGTGATGGCGTGGGCGACGTTGTGGGCCAGCGTCGAGGCCCCCACCCCGCCCTTGGCGCCGCAGAAGGCGACCTGGCGGCCGACGAAGGGCGCCGACGGGTCGGCGTAGAGGCCCGAGATGGTGCGCACGATCTGCAGCGGCTCGAGCGGCGCGACCAAGTATTCCGAGACGCCGCGCCGCATCAGCTCGCGGTAGAGGGCGATGTCGTTGGCCGAACCGATCACCACCACCTTGGTGCCCGGGTCGCAGACCTCGGCCAGGCGGTCCAGCTGCACCAGCATCTCGTGAGCCGAGGCGAGGGATTCGACGATCACCAGCGAGGGCGTCGGCTGGTTCTGGTAGGCCTCGATCGCGGCCGACAGGCCGCCGAGCCGGATGGTCGCGGTGGCCTTGCCCATGCGCCGGTCGGTGGCCGCACGCTCGGCGGTCTCGGCGGTGTCCTGCTGCTCGCAGAAGACGTGGATGGCGATGCGCGGGATCATCGCCTCGCCGAGCGCCGACTCGGTGGTGGAGATCAGCTCGTGCACCGGGTTGGACGGGGCGGCCGTGGCGGCCGGCGGCGCGAAGGGATCGGCCGCCTCGGCCTCGGAGTAGGTCTCGTCGGCGGGCTCGGACGCGTCCTGGAAGTCGGCGAACGGGTCGTGGGCCAGGGCCCCGCCCCCAGAGTCGGCCTCGCGGGCCGGCGGGAACTCGGCGAACGGGTCCGACGGCCGGGCCTCGGCCGTGGTGAACTCGTCTTCAGGCTCGAACTCGGCGTCGATCGGATCGAGGCCGTGGCTCTTGGGATTCATGCCCCCGCTCCCGCTACTGCACTGCGCTAGAGACGGCGCCATCCGCGCGGTTGTCCGTCTGCGCCGACGTCCGCTCGCCCTTGCGATACTTGTCGAGCACCACCGCACGGCGACCCGCGTCGCCCGGATCGCTCGGCCTCGGACCGAGCAGGTCGCTCGGATCGGCGATCTGGACCGCCATGTTGGCGGTGACGGCGCAGCCGAAGTTCGGCTGCACCTGGTTGGTGGCGCTCTTCCGCAGGTCCGACCACTGCACACCGCACTCCGGCACGACGGCGACCCGGCGGACGTAGCCGACGCGAAGCACGCCGCCCTCGCCGCTCTCGACCATCTGCATGGCGCCGTCCGGCACCCCTTGGTCAGACAGCTCGTCGCGGACCATCTCGCCGAACCGGCGGGCCGTCGCGGGCTCGCCGGCCGTCGGCACGTGGATGTGGATCAGCGCCCCGCCGGTGGCGTGCCAGCCGGCGGCGAAGTCGGCGAGGGCGGCGGCCTGGTTCTGCGACAGGCCCCAGCCGTGGACCGCCAGCGCGACCTCGTGCGGCTCGTCCTCGACCTCGGCCCGGTAGATCTCGGTCGGCAGGCGCGGATCGAGCTGGGCACCCGGCGGCGGCGAGGCGCAGGCGGCCAAGCCGGCGGCCAGACCAAGGCCGGCGAGGGTGCGGACCCAAGACGTCATGTCAGTCCTCATTCGATCACGTAGCCGTACGGCCCCCGGTAGGTGCGGCCGGCCGGCGCCTCGGACTTGGCCTTGTAGGCACGGTTCAGGCGGCCCAGCAGGATGGTCTCGGGGTCGGAGGCGATCTTCAGCCCGTCGGCCGGCGTCTGCAGCTTGTCGGGCGCCACCGCGTCTACGAGGTAGGGGGTGACGATCACCACCAGCTCGCTCTCCCCGGCCAGGTAGTCGCGCGAGCGGAACAGGGTGCCCAGCACCGGCAGCGAACCCAGCCCGGGCAGGCCGTCGATGTTCTGGCGGGTCTGTTCGCGCAACAGGCCGGCGATCATCATCGCCCCGCCCGAAGGCAGCTCGACCGTCGTTTCGGCCCGGCGCACGTTGAGCGCCGGGATGGTCAGGCTCGGCGCGCCGGCCCCGTTGGTAACCGAGAAGGAGCCGGTGTTGGTCAGCTCCGACACCTCGGTGGAGAGGCGGATCGAGATCCGGCCGCCCGACAGCACCACCGGGGTGAAGCCGAGGCCGACGCCGAACGGCTTGAATTCGATGGTG
>JAQVDF010000278.1 GCA_028698405.1 Phenylobacterium sp.
GACGTCGAGGTCAGCGCCGGGGCCGTACGGCACGTGACCCTGCAGCCCAATCCCAACCGGCGCGGCGCGCGGCTGACCTTTGAGTTCAACGGCGAGGCGGCCGCTGGGGCCGAGCTGCGCGCCCGGATGCTGCGTACCGGCCGGCCGGTGTCCGAAGACTGGATCAGGAGGTGGCCGGCATGAGCGGGTTCTCCAGCCGCGACTTCGCAGGCGACGCGGGCGGCCGGCGCGCCGACCTCGACTGGCTGCGCGTCGGCGCCTTCGGACTGCTGATCCTGTTCCATGTGGCGCTCGCCTATGCGCCCTATGACTGGCACATGCAGAGCACCCACCGGTTCCGCTGGCTGGAGGGGGCGCTGCTGCTGTCCAGCCCGTGGCGGCTGACCCTGCTGTTCCTGGTTTCCGGGGCGGCGCTGCGGTTCATGACCCGCCGGCGCACCGCCTCGCAGGTGTTCTCCGCGCGGATGGAGCGGCTGTTGCCGCCGCTGGTGTTCGGGACTCTGGTGCTGGTCCCGCCGCAGTCGTTCATCGAAGCCCGCGACAAAGGCTACTGGTCCGGGGATTTCCTGCACTGGTGGCTGTCGGAGTTCAGCCCCGCCGGGATCGCCGACAGTGTGCCGGTCAATCACCTGTGGTTCCTGGTCTTCCTGGTCGCCTACACCCTGGCGGTCGTGCCGCTGATGGCCAGGCCCGACGTCGCCGGCCGGCTGGCGGATGGGCTGGAGCGGGCGCTGCGCGGCTGGGGGATCCTGTGGGTCCCGATCGCCTACCTGATCCTGATCCGGCTGACCCTCTATCCGTGGTTCGGCCTCACCAACCGGCTGACCGGCGACTGGTACAATCACGCCCAATCGCTGGGGGCCTTCCTGTTCGGCTACCTGCTGGTCGGGCGCGAGAGCGTCTGGGCTTCGCTGGAGAAGGTGCGGCGGGTCAGCCTCGCGCTCGCCGTCGTCGCCTCCGTCGTGATGATCGCCCAGGCGGTCCATCCGGGCGGCGGCGCCTTTTGGGGCGTGCCGCGCAACGCCGCCTACGGCGCGACCCAGTGGCTGGTGATCGCCACCCTGCTCGGCTACGCCAGCCGCTACCTGCGCAGCGCCAATACCCCGCTGCTGACCTACCTGACCAATGCGGTCTTCCCCTGCTACCTCGCCCACCAGACCATCCTGGTGATCGCCGTCTGGCTGATCGCGCCCTACCGCTTGCCGGCCGGCGTCGAGGCGGCGATCCTGATCGGCGTCACCCTCGGCGGCAGCCTGCTGGTCTACGAAGTGGTGCGAAGGATCCCGCTGCTGCGTCCGATCTGGGGGCTGAAGCCCTCCGACACCCCGGCGCGGTTCGCCAGGCGGCGCGCGCTGCTGCGGTTCGGGATCGCCGCCCCGGCGCTGGCCGCCGGCTTCACCGTCTCGGCGGCCCTGGCCTACCCCGACTTCGACCATGCCCGGCAGTATCTCAGCGAACTCGGCGGCCCGACGGCGGCCAATCCGCTGATCTTCAACACCGGCGTGCTCGCCGCTGCGGTGCTGGCCGGGCTGGCGGGCCTGGGCCTGGGGCTCTCGGTGCTGGCGCTGACCGGCGCGCGGATCCTCGGCCTGCTCACCGCCGTGGTCTTCCTGTTGGCCGGGGCAGGCCTGGGGGCGGCCGCCCTGTATCCCTGGCCGGATCCGCGGCATCTGGCGATCAACCTGGCGCTGGGCATCCAGCTCGCGCCGCTGCTGCTGCTGTTCGGACTTCGCGGCCGCAGCGACCTGAAGGCGCTCAGGCTGTTCCTGGCGATCGTGTTCGCGGCCATGGCGGTGCTGACGGTGATTACCAAGCACCTGGTCTTCCCGGGCCTCGTCAACGAGACCAACGTCGGCTGGTGGGAGCGCGCCTACGCCGTCGTGCTGGTCGGCTGGGTCGGCGTGGCGGCGTTTCTGCTCGAACGGCGGCTGCGGGCCGAGGCTCCCAGGGGCGGCGGCGCCCAAGCTTCAGCCACGATCGGCTGATTAGCGATTAAATCACGGTTTCGTGTTTGAACCCCATGCGGTAAAGCGGATGCTGCGCTGCAGCAAGCCGGACGATTCAACCGGCGATTGGGTTCGAGCGAAGATGAGCATCCTGGCGACGAAGATCGCACCTACCTACTGGTCTGACGCGCCCGAACTCCCGGAGGAGGCGCCGCTGCCGATGCCCAGGCAGAGGCTGGACGCCGACGGGCCGGGCCTGGCCGGACCGCCCTCCACCTCGCCGCGCGGCGTGGCCGCCCGGCGCCTGGCCCTGTTCGGGGCGACGCTGACGCTCACCGCCCTGATGGCCTGGGGCCCCTACGTTCTCCTAGCCCGCGAGGGCTTCGGCCCGCTGGAGGTCGCGGGCTTCGCTCTGTTCCTGGTGCTGGCCTCGTGCCTGTGCCTGTGGTTCTGCAGTGCAGCGGCCGGCTTCGGCGTGCTGCTCGGGGGGCGTAGCCAGCGGGACCTGTCGTTCGCAAGGCGCCCGGCGGCGCCGTCCTCCCGCACGGCGCTGTTGATGCCGCTCTACAACGAGGACGCCAAGGCCGCCTTCGGCCGGCTGCGGGCGCTGGACGCGGCGCTCGGACGCCTCGGCGTCGCCGAGGCCTTCGACATCTTCGTGCTCAGCGACACCCGCTGCGAGGAGATCGCCGAGACCGAGCGGGCCGAGTGGCGCGCCCTGTCGGCGGACTCCCACGCCAACGTCTACCTGCGGCGGCGCGCCAACAACATCGAGCGCAAGGCCGGCAACGTCGGCGACTGGGTGCGCCGGTTCGGCGGCGCCTACGACTTCATGATCGTGCTCGACGCCGACTCCAGCATGGCCGGCGAGACCGTGCTGCGCCTGGTCGACGCCATGGAGCGCCATCCGGACGTCGGCCTGATCCAGACGACGCCGACCATCGTCGGGGCCCGCACCCTGTTCGCCTGGGGCTGCCAGTTCGGCGTGCAGATGTATGGCCGCGTGGCCGCGGCGGGCCTGGCCTGGTGGACGGGCGCCGAGTCCAGCTATTGGGGCCACAACGCCATCGTGCGGGTGAAGGCCTTCGCCGCCGCCGCCGGCCTGCCGATCGTCCCGGGCCGCCGCCCGTTCGGCGGCCACATCCTCAGCCACGACGTGGTCGAGGCCGCGCTGCTGCGCCGGGCCGGCTGGGGCGTGCACCTGACCGCCGCCCTCGACGGCAGCTGCGAGCAGACCCCGCCGAACATCATCGAGTTCATGCGCCGCGACCACCGCTGGTGCCAGGGCAACCTGCAGCACCTGGGCCTGGTGGGCGCTTCCGGCCTGCACCCGATCGGCCGCCTGCAGCTGGTGCTGGGTTGCCTCGCCTACCTCTGTTCGCCGCTGTGGCTGGCGGCGCTGGCGCTGGGCCTGGCGAGCCAGCTCGGCGCCCCGCCGGACTGGTCGGGCTTCCTGTTCTTCCTCGATCCGCGCTTCACGCCGTTCATGCTGACCGGCCTGCTCTCGCTCCTGCTGCTGATCGGGCCCAAGCTGATGGGCGCGGCCCTGGTGCTCAGCCGTCCCGACGAGCGGCGGGCGTTCGGCGGCGGTCCGGCCGTGCTCCGCAGCCTGGTGTTCGAGATCCTGCTGTCGGCGGCGCTCGCTCCGGTGTTGATGGTCGCCAATACCCGCTCGGTGGTGCAGACCCTGCGCGGTAAGGACGTCGGCTGGGGCGTGCAGCAGCGCGACGGCGCCGGCCTGGCCTGGCGCGAGGCCCTGGCCGCGACACGCTGGCACCGCGTCATCGGCGCCCTGTTCGTCGCCGGCCTGTGCGTGCGCCCCGACCTGTCGCTGGCCTTCGCGCCGGTGGTCGTTCCGATGCTGCTGGCGCCGGTGTTGGCGGTGGTCACGTCGCTCCGCCTCAGCGGCCGCGAACTGGCGAGCTTCGCCGTCCAGCGCGAGCCGGTG
>JAQVDF010000279.1 GCA_028698405.1 Phenylobacterium sp.
CAGGAAGCTCGCCCAGCGGCTGGTCAGCCTCGGCTACTCGACGCCGGGCGCGGTGATGGCGGTCGGCTTGCTGGCCCCCGCGGCCCTGGTGTGGAAGGGCGCGAACGGCGCCGTCGCCGGGCTCGGGCTGCTGATCCTCGCCTACGCAGCCAGGCTGATGGCCGCGGCGCTCGAGCCGATCGACGCCGGCCTGGCCCGGATCACCCACTCCATGGACCGGGCGGCCCGCAGCCTGGGCGAGAGCGAGGCCGGCGCGGTCAGGCGCGTGCACGTGCCGCTGGCCTCGGCTTCGCTGTGGACCGCCGCCCTGCTGGTGTTCGTAGACGTGGTGAAGGAACTGCCGGCGACGCTGATCCTTCGGCCCTTCAACTTCGACACCCTGGCCGTCCTGGCCGACCGCTACGCCGCCGACGAACGGCTGGCCGAGGCGGCCTGGCCGGCGCTGGCCATCGTGCTGATCGCCGCTCCGGAGATGATCGTCCTCTCGCGCCAGGTGATGGCGTCCAGGCCCGGCGGGCGCGCATGACCATCGTGCTGGAAGCGAAGAACGTGCGGCGCGTCTACGGCCGCACCGTGGCGGTGGACGGGGCGAGCCTTGCTCTGGAGCCCGGTCGCATCACCGGCCTTCTCGGCCCCTCCGGCTGCGGCAAGAGCACCCTGCTGCGCTGCCTCGCGGGCCTGGAGCCGGTGGACGGCGGCGAGGTCTGGGGCGGCGGGCGGCTGCTCTCGGCGCCCCACGTCCACGTGCCGCCCGAGGCGCGCGACGTCGGCCTGGTGTTCCAGGACTACGCCCTCTTCCCGCACCTGACGGTGGCTGAAAACGTCGCCTTCGGCCTTGCCGGCCGGCCGAAGTCCGAACGACGGAAGCTGGCCCTGACTCAGCTCGAACGGGTGCGCCTGGCGCATCGCGCCGACGCCTGGCCGAGCGCGCTGTCCGGCGGCGAGCAGCAGCGGGTGGCGCTGGCCAGGGCGCTGGCCCGCGACCCGGCCGCCATCCTGCTGGACGAGCCCTTTTCCGGCCTCGACGGTCCTCTGCGCACCGAGGTGCGGGAAGCCACCCTCTCGGCGCTGCGCGCGGCCGGAAAGGCGGCGCTGATCGTCACCCATGACGCCGAGGACGCCATGCTGACCTCGGACTCCCTGGCGCTGATGGAGGCCGGCAGGATCCTGCAGAGGGGAACCCCGCGGGAGTGCTTTCTGGAGCCCGCCTCGCTGGCCGCCGCCCGCCTGCTCGGCGAGATCAACACCCTGCCGATCGCCGCCGGCGCGACGGCCTTCGGCCCGGCCCCGGCCGCCGAGGGCGTCCTGATGGTCCGGCCCGAGGGACTGGTGCTGGGAGGCGAAGGCGCGGCGGCGACGGTCGAGGAGGTCCGCTTCGCCGGCGCGAGCGCCGTCGTCGCCCTGTCCGCCAGCGGCGTGCAGGCCAACGCCAGAGTCCCGCTGGCTGCGTCGCCTGCGGTGGGCGAGACCGTGCGGGTGCGGATCGATCCCCTGTTCGCCCGCGCCTTCTCCGCCTAGGCGGGACGGCGCAGCCGCTCGCGGGCCATTTCGTCGGCGACTTCGTGGGTCGGCCGGCGTTCGGCGAGACTGCGGTCGAGCACCTCCTCGAGCGTGACGGTCAGCCGGTCGAGCTTGGCCGCGACCCAGGCGGGGTCGAAGGCCTCGCCCAGCGACAGCGCACGGATCTCCCCGGCGACATTGATGATGCCGCCGCCGTTGATCACGTAGTCGGGCGCGTAGAGCAGGCCGTTCTCGAACAGCGCCCGCCCGGCCTCGGGTCCGGAGAGCTGGTTGTTGGCGCTGCCGGCGATCACCCGCGCCTTGAGCCTGGGCAGGGTCTTGGGACTTATCGCCCCGCCCAGCGCGCAGGGTGCGAAGACGTCTGCCTCGACGTCGAAGATGGCCTCTGTCGAGACCACCTCCGCGCCGGTTCGCTCGGCCACCGCCAGGGTCGCGGCGGCGTTGACGTCGGCCACGACCAGTCGGGCGCCGGCGGCGTGCAGTTTATCGGCCAGGATCGCGCCCACGTGGCCGACGCCCTGGATCGCCACGCGAACCTGCGACAGCTCCTTGCCGAGCGCCCGGGCGACGCACAGCTTCACCCCGCGAAACACGCTCTCGGCGGTCACCGGACTGGGATCGCCGGAGGCGGCCGGGTGCCCGTCCAGCCCCGCCACATAGGCAGAGCGCCGGCGCGCGTGGGCCAGGTCGGCCGGTGAGACCCCGACATCCTCGGCCGTCCAGTAGCGGCCCCCGAGCGAGTCCACCGCCGCGCCGAAAGCCTCGAACAGCGCCGGGGTCTTGGCGGTGCGCGGATCGCCGATCACCACGGCCTTGCCGCCGCCGAGCTCCAGGTCGGCCATGGCGTTCTTGTAGGACATCGCCCGCGACAGCCGCAGGGCGTCCTCCAGCGCCGCCTCGGCGCTCGCATACGGCCACATGCGGCAGCCGCCTGCCGCCGGGCCGCGCGCCGTGGAGTGGATGGCGACGATCGTCTTCAGCCCGGCGCCCGCGTCGAAAAACGCGTGCACGCCCTCGTGGCCCTCGAAGGCGGGGGAGTCGAACAGGGTCATGGCTTCATCGGATTGCGAGGGGACGAGACGCCTCCTACGCGCCGCGGCCGGCGGCCACAACCCTGCGGGTCGGCTCGGACGCCTCGCCGCGGCGGGGGATCGGCGGCGCACCCGAAGGCAGCGGCGAGTGCGGGTCCTTCAGCGAGGCGACCACGTCGTCGAACACCGCCTGCCGCTGATGGTCGCGCATCAGCAGGTGATAGCCGCGGCGGTAGTAGGCCGTGCGGTCACCGGCCTTCAGCCGCGCCGCGGCCTCGAAGCTGGGCTCCTCGGGGATGATCTGGTCGTTGGCCCCGTAGAGATAGAGGATGGGCGCGGACACCCGGTCGATGTTCCGGTGGCCGGCGTCCATGGCGCCGACCAAGTGGTAGAGGGTGTCCGACCGTGCGCCCCAGATCATCAGCGGATCGCGGCCCATGGCGATCAGCTCCTGGCGGTTGTCGCTGGCCTGAATGCGGCGGGTGATCCAGCTGGGTGGGGTGTAGACCTTCGACCCGGTGACGTGGGCCGCCAGCCACAGCAGGGTCTTGTAAGGCAGCGGCTGGCTGGACCAGCCCCACACCGCGGGCGCCGAGAGGATCAGCCGGTCGGCGTCGGGCGGCCGGTCCGAGGCGAAGGCCTGGATGGCGATGGCCCCGCCCATGCTCTCGCCCATCACCGCGATCAGCGCGTTCGGATGCTTGCGGCGGACGTAGGCGGTGATGGCGCGCAGGTCCTCGACCATCAGGTCGTCGCCGCCCCAGACCCCGCGATTGGGCGAGCGGCCGAAGCCGCGTTGGTCGTAGGCGTAGGTGGCGATCCCCTGCTTGGCCCAGGCCTCGCCGGCGAAATGGAAGGCGTTGGCGTAGTCGTTCATCCCGTGGACGCCGACGATCACCGCCCAGGGCTCCTCCTTCGGCGTCCAGGTGGTCAGGCCCAGCGGCGCGCCGTCGAAGCTGACGAAGACCTCGCCGACCTCGTAGGGGCCTTTGAACCAAGTCGGCGGCTGGCCCGCCTGCTGGGCCAGCAGCGGCGAGCAGCCGGTCAGGATCAAGGCCGCGATCAGGATGAAAAGCCGCCTCATCATCCGATGATGTCCTTCACCCGCGCCCGAAGGAAGGGCGTCACTTCGTCGTCTAACCAGGGGTTCTTCTTCAGCCAGCTCGTGTTGCGCCAGGACGGGTGGGGCAGCGGCAGGAAGGCGGGCAGGTAGTCCCGCCAGGCCCTCACCGTTTCGGTCATGGTCGCCCGCGTCCGCCCCTTCAGCGCCCAGGCCTGGGCGTAGGACCCGACCAGCAGGGTCAGCTCCA
>JAQVDF010000280.1 GCA_028698405.1 Phenylobacterium sp.
GCGCGAAGGGATCGTCGAGGCTTGGGTCGGCCAGGGTGGCGCTGGTCACCAGCACCCCGTGGGCCGGGGCGATCACCGCATGGGTCAGCGGCTCGGTCGGGTCCACCCAATGGCGGCGGCAGGCCGCGTCCACCACCCGGCCGTAGAGGTAGGTGGCGTCGAACCAGTCGACGAAGTCGGGGTCGTCCTCGGAGTCCTCGTCGATGGCCCGGAGCATCGAGCGCCAGGCTGGCAGGGTCATCCGCGCGCGCCTGTCGAGGCCGCGCAGGGCGCCCTCGATACGGGCCCGCTCGGCCGGGCCGAGGCTGGCGGCCTCGTCGTCCAGCAGGTCCTCGAGCGCGCGGGCCAGGGCCAGCAGCGGAGCCTCGATCCTGGCCAGCGCCTCGGCCGCCTCGCGGGCGCTCTCGCGCACCAGGTCGATGGCCGGGCGCGCCTGGCACTCCATGCCGACCTCGGACGGCGCGGCTCGGGCGCGCAGCTGCTCGAGCACCGCCACCAGGAAGCGCTCGATGGGACCGATGGGGTTCACCTCGCCGGTCGGCGGGGCGATGCGGCCCGACCACCCCTCCCCCGGCAGCACGGCGGCGGCGCGCGTCGCCTCCAGCAGCGACTGGGCGGCGGTCTCGTGGTCGCCCACCACTTCCATCAGCCGCGCCTCCAGGCCCCGGCCGCGGCGGCCGCGCCCCTCGGGCCCGCGGATCCAGCGGCGCATCTCGGCCGCCTCGGCCCCCGACAGGGCGGCCGCGAAGGCGCTGTCGGCGGCGTCGAACAGGTGGTGGCCCTCGTCGAAGACGATCCGCTTCAGGTGGGTGGTCTCGCCGTCCGCCTTGGAGCCGCGCGCCGCCCGCGCCCGGTCGAAGGCTGCCTGGGTCAGCACCAGGGCGTGGTTGGCGATCACCAGGTCGGCCCGCCGCGAGCCGCGGATCGCCTTTTCGACGAAACAGGCGCGGTAGTGCGGACAGCCGGCGTGGACGCACTCGCCGCGCCGGTCGACCAGGTTCTGCGGGCTGGCCTGGGCCGCGGGTCCGACGGCGAACAGGCTGGGCAGCCAGGCCGGATAGTCGCCGCCGGTCATGTCGCCGTCGCGGGTGGCCCTGGCCCAGCGGGCGGCCAGGCCGTGGCCGATCAGGTCGGTCCCGCCGAGCTGGGCGGTGTTCACCGCCTCCTGCAGGTTCAGCAGGCACAGGTAGTTCTCGCGGCCCTTGCGGACGACGGCCTTGCGGGCCCGCAGCTTGGGGTCCGGGAAGATGGCCGCGCTCTCCCGCTCGATCTGCCGCTGCAGGGCGCGGGTGTAGGTCGAGACCCACACCGCCGGACCGTTGGCCTCGGCCCACAGCGAGGCGGGCGCCAGGTAGCCGAGGGTCTTGCCGACGCCGGTGCCGGCCTCGGCCAGCACCATCCTGGGCTCGCCCTCGCGTTCCCGCGGCAGGAAGGCGAAGGCGGTCTCGCGGGCGAAATCGGCCTGGGCAGGGCGGGCCTCGTCGAGCCCGGCCTGACGCAGCAGCGCCTTCAGCCGCTCGGCGGCGTCCTCCGGGTCGATAGGCCTGGAGCCCGCCTCGCCGGGCGGGGCCTGGTCCTCCCACTCCGGGATGCGGGTCCACACGTCGAGGCCAGAGCCGCGGAAGGCGTTGCCGACCGGCGCCGAACGCAGCGCCCCGATCGCCGCCGGCCCCCAGGCCCAGCCGGCCCGGGCCAGGGTCTCGGCGACGGCCAGCGCCTCCTCGCGGGTAGGCTGGGGGCTGAGCGCCAGTTCCTCCAGCAGGAGGCGGCAGGCGGCCAGCAAGGTCTGGGCCTGGGCCGCCGCCCCCTTCGGTTCCGGCATGCCGAGCGCCAGGGCCAGGCCCGCCGCGGAGGGGGCGCAGAACTGCGCCGGCCGCACGAAGGCGAACAGCTCCAGGGCGTCGAAGATGCGCGGCGAGCGGCCCGGCGCCTGCAGCCCCAGCCGCCGCGCGGTCATAGCCGCATGCGCCAGGACCACCCGCCCCTCCTCCAGCAGCTCGCGCGCCTCGGGCGGCCGGACCATCTCCGCCGCTCCGGCATGCGCCACGGCCGCCCGGGGCCCTGGCAGGACCACCAGGGCGGGCGCGAGATCGAGGGCGGGAGCGACGGCGTTCACCGCGAGTCTCCTAGCCCTGTTCCCCGTGAAACGGAACGGGAACAATCGTCCTGCGGCGGAGGGGCTCACCTCCCCCGCGCAGCGGCGGGAATGAGAGCAGGGCGGCAGGTGAAACGGAACGCGAACATGCTATAGGCGGAAGCGATGGCCGACGCCGCAGCATCCGCGCCCGACCTCTTGCCGCCCGCCTTCGCGGCGTGGTTCGCCGGGCGTGGCTGGGCGCCCCGGGCGCACCAGCTGGCCATGGTGGAGCGGGCCAGCGCCGGCCGCGACGCCCTGCTGATCGCGCCCACCGGCGGGGGCAAGACGCTGGCCGGCTTCCTGCCCAGCCTGATCGAGCTGGCGCAGCGGCCCGCGGCCAACACGCCCCGCGGCGTCCACACCCTCTACATCTCGCCGCTGAAGGCCCTGGCGGTGGACGTCGAGCGCAACCTCGGCGCGCCGATCCGGGAGATGGGGCTGAAGATCACCGCCGAGTCGCGCACCGGCGACACCGGTGTCTCGCGCCGCCAGCGCCAGCGGCTGCACCCGCCCGACATCCTGCTGACCACCCCCGAGCAGCTGGCGCTGTTCTGCGCCTGGGAGGGCGCGCGCGCCTACTTCGAACAGCTGTCCTGCGTGATCCTCGACGAGATCCACACCCTGCACTCGTCCAAGCGCGGCGACCTTCTGGCCCTGGACCTCGCCCGCCTGCAGCAGTTCGCGCCGAACATGCGCCGGATGGGCCTGTCGGCGACCGTGGACGATCCGCAGGTCATCCAGCGATGGATGGCCGACGGGAGGCGCGGCCCGGATTCGGTGGACCTGGTGCGGGGCCCCAAGGGCGCCGAGCCCGTGGTCGACATGCTGCTGTCCGAGGGCCGGGTGCCCTGGGCCGGCCACACGGCCCAGCACGCGATGCAGGAGGTCTACGAAGTCATCAAGCGCCACC
This sequence comes from Phenylobacterium sp., assembly GCA_028698405.1. GTDB lineage: Bacteria > Pseudomonadota > Alphaproteobacteria > Caulobacterales > Caulobacteraceae > Phenylobacterium. Next base: position 3,048 of record JAQVDF010000280.1, read on the forward strand.
GAACGGCGCTGGTCTTCGTCAACACCCGCTCCCAGGCCGAGTTCGCCTTCCAGGAGCTGTGGCGGCTCAACGAGGACGCCCTGCCCATCGCCCTGCACCACGGCTCGCTCGCCGCCGAGCAGCGGCGCAGGGTCGAGGCGGCGATGGCCAGAGGCGAGCTGCGGGCCGTCGTCTGCACTTCCACCCTCGACCTCGGCATCGACTGGGGCGACGTGGACCTGGTCATCCAGCTGGCCTCGCCCAAGGGCGCCTCGCGGATGGTGCAGCGGATCGGGCGGGCCAACCACCGGCTGGACGAGCCCTCGCGCGCGCTGTTCGTGCCCGCCAACCGCTTCGAGATGCTGGAGTGCCAGGCCGCCCGCGAGGCGATCGCCGAGAACACCCTGGACGGCGACCCGCCGCGCATCGGCGCGCTCGACGTGCTGGCCCAGCACGTCATGGGCTGCGCCTGCTCGGAGCCGTTCGATCCGGTGGCGCTCTACGAGGAGGTCCGCTCGGCCGGCCCCTACCGCGACCTGTCCTGGGAGGACTTCGAGGCCGTCGTCGACTTCGTCTCCACCGGCGGATACGCGCTGAAGACCTACGACCGCTTCCGCCGGATCGTGAATGGGCCGGACGGCCGCTGGAAGGTGCGCAACGCACAGATCGCCCAGCGCCACCGGCTGAACGTCGGGGCCATCGTCTCGCCCGCCACGCTGGCCGTGCGGCTGGCCGGCCGGCGCGGCACGCCCGGCCGCAAGATCGGCGAGGTCGAGGAGGGCTACCTCGAGATGCTGGAGCCCGGCGACACCTTCGTGTTCGCGGGCGGGGTGTG
>JAQVDF010000281.1 GCA_028698405.1 Phenylobacterium sp.
GCTGCGCGTGCACATGGCCCACCTGGGGCGGCCGATCGCAGGCGACGCCCGCTACGGCGGAGCGCTGACCCTGGCCGGCGAGGCCGTGCCGCGGCTGATGCTGCATGCGGCCGCCCTGGAGTTCCCGCACCCGGCCGGCGGTACGAAGCGGATCGAGGCGACCGACCCGCCGGATATGGCTGCTCTTCTGGCGCGCCTCGGCCTTGCCGGGAACGGGGCCCAACGGCTGGCCGTTTGACCGGCCAAGCAGCGGATGCCAAACGGGTTTCCGCCTCGGAGTTCAAGTGATGGCCCGCATCCTTCTTTCCGCCCTGGCGGCGCTGGCGCTGACCGCCTGCGCCACGGCGCCGACCCGCTACCAGCCCGCGACGGGGCCGGCCGCCGTCGGCTATTCGGAGTTCCGCCTGGAGCCCGGGCGATACCGCATCACCTTCCGCGGCGGCCCAGGCGCGCCGGCGCAGCAGGTGGCCGACTACGCGCTTCTGCGCGCCGCCGAACTGGCGCTGGCCGACGGCTACGACTGGTTCCGGGTGGCCGATCGCTTCGTGCAGCAGGAGGGCGGGGGCTCGGGCCCGCGCATCTCGCTGGGCGCGGGCGGCGCCGACTTCGGCCGTCGCTCGAGCGTCGGCGTGGGCGTCGGCACCAGCTTCGATCTCGGTGGCGGGCCGGCGCTCAGCCAGACGCTGGAGGTGGTGATGGGCAAGGGGGAGCCGCCGCGCACCGCCGACGTGTACGACGCCCGGGCGATCCGAGCGACGCTGGGCGGCCGCATCTGAGGTCGCGATTGCCCCAAGGGCGCCGCCTCGTCATAAGGGCCCCATGGACAAACTCCTGCTGGTTGGGCTGGGCGGAGGCGCCGGCGCCATGCTGCGCTACCTGACCGGCGTCGCGGCCCACAGGGCGCTGGGCGGCGGCTGGCCGTGGGGCACGCTCGCCGTCAACGTGGTCGGCGGCCTGGCCATGGGGCTTCTGGTCGACGCGCTGGCGCTGCGCGGCGGCGAGGGCCAGGAGAAGCTGCGGCTGCTGCTGGGTGTGGGCCTCCTCGGCGGCTTCACCACCTTCTCGGCCTTCTCGCTGGAGCTCGGCCTGATGCTGCGGCGGCAGGAGCTCGGTCAGGCGGCCGCCTACGCGCTGGGCTCGGTGGTCCTGTCGGTGGCCGCGCTGTTCATCGGCATGGCCGTGGCGCGGAGGCTGTTCGCATGAGGGAAGTGCGCACCATCCCGGTGGCCCCCGGCGAGGACGGCGTGCGGCTCGACCGCTGGTTCCGTCGGCGCTGGCCGCACCTGACCCATGTCCAGCTCGCCAAGCTGATCCGCTCCGGCCAGGTGCGGGTGGACGGCGGCCGCGCCAAGCCGGACACCCGCCTGCAGGCCGGCAGCCAGATCCGCGTGCCGCCGCTGCCCGACGCCCCGCCCAAGCGGGAGGGCAGCGGGCTGACCGACCGCGAGATCGCCTTCGCCCGCTCGCTGGTGCTCTATGAGGACGAGGAGGGGCTGGTCCTCGACAAGCCCTCGGGCCTGGCGGTGCAGGGCGGCACCAAGACCACCAAGCATGTCGACCGACTGCTGTCGGCCTGGGGCGAGGGGCTGGAGCGGCCGAGGCTGGTCCACCGGCTGGACCGCGACACCTCCGGCGTCCTGGTGCTCGGCAAGACCCCGTCCGCGGCGGCCAAGCTGTCGGGCGCCTTCGCCCGCCGCCGGGCGCAAAAGACCTACTGGGCTCTGGTCGCCGGCCATCCCAAGCCGGGCGAGGGCGTGCTGGAGCTGCCGCTGGTCAAGACCGGAGTCGGAGACCGTGAGCTGGTCCGCCCCGCGGACCCCAAGGAGCCGGGCGCCGAGCCCGCCGAGACCGAGTTCGTGACCATCTCGCGCGCCGGCTCGCGCGTCGCCTGGATGGCGCTGCGCCCGCACACCGGCCGGACCCACCAGCTGCGCGCCCACATGCTGGCCATGGGCCACCCGATCCTGGGCGATCCCAAGTATGGCGACGAAGCCTCGGCCGCCCTGTCCGAGGGGCTGAAGCTGCAGCTCCACGCGCGACGCCTGGTGCTGCCGCATCCCTCTCGCGGGACGCTGATCCTGGAGGCGCCGCTGTCCTCGGAGATGAAGGCCGGTTTCGCGCGTTTCGGCTTCGACGAGCACGAGGCCGACCCCGAGCCCTTCGGGCCAGCGCGGAAAGCGCCGAGGAAGAGATGACGCTGAACGTTCGACGTGGATTCCACGAGCCGGCGGAGAAGCCCCGGCGCTTCTACAAGGCCGTGACGGTGGAGCCGGGGCCGGAGGGCTTCGAGATTCGGCTCGACGCGCGCACCGTGCGCACGCCCAAGGGCGGCAAGCTGGCCCTGCCGACCCGGGCCTTGGCCGAGCAGGTGGCCGAGGAGTGGGCGCGCCAGGGCGAGATGATCGAGCTGGCCGAGATGCACGTCATGCGGCTGGCCAATACCGCCCTCGAGGCGGTGCCGGCCGCCCGCGAGGCGACCGCCGACCAGGTGGCCCAGTATGCGGGCTCCGACCTCGTCTGCTACTACGCCGAGGATCCGGCCGCGCTGGTCGAGCGGCAGGCGAGGGCCTGGGAGCCGCTGCTGGAGTGGAGCGCGGCCGAGCTGGGGCTGTCCTTCCACCGGGTCAGCGGCATCATCCACCGCGAGCAGCCGCCGGAGACCTTGGCCGCGGTGCGCGAGCTGGCGCTCGGGCTCGACGACTTCCGGCTGGCCGGGCTGGCGTTCGGCTCGGCCCTCTACGGCTCGACCGTGCTGGCCCTGGCCGTACTGAAAGGCCGGCTCGCGGCCGAGGCGGCCTTCGACCTCTGCCGCATCGACGAGGGCTTCCAGGAAGAGAAGTGGGGGATCGACGCCGAGGCGGCCGAGCGAACCGAGCGGCTGCGCGGCGAAGCCGCCATGCTGGGCCGCTGGTTCGAGGGGCTGGACGCCGACTAGCCGAGCTTCATGTCGAGGGCGTCGAAGCGGACCGCCGAGCGGCCGAAGTCGAGCGCGACGCTGTCGAACTGGCGCAGCAGGTCCATGCCGATGATCAGCGCCGGGGCGCGTCCGAGGTCCCAGATCCGGAACACGTGGCTGTCGGCGTAGACCACCGGCACCGCGCCCATCTGGAGCCCGCCCAGCCTTACCCAGGGCAGGAAGCCGGCCTCGCCCACGAAACGCTCGCCTGCGACCGAGATCAGGCCGACCGGCGCGCCCGGCCGGAAGGTCTTGTCCTTGCGCCGCGCCAGCTCGCGGAGGGGGAAGTTGCCGAGCGAAACCTCCGAGCCGGAATCGATGATGGCGCTGATCCGCTCGCCCGACAGGTCCGCATCGACGATGGTGAGCTGGCCGGAGCGCCGGCGGGCGGGCACCACCACGCTGGTGTCGGAGGGTTTATCGGCCCTGGAGCGGGTGATCTCCAGCCGGACGTCGGAGAAGCCGAGCACCAGCCGCTGGCCCTTCAGCCAGTCGACGCCCAGAACCCCGTCGGCGGGCAGGCCGGTCACCGGCAGCACCGGGGCGCGGACCCGGCGGTGGACGCGCGCGCCGACCTGCAGCCGATCGACCAACACGCTCTGGCGATTCCGCGCGCCGGCCACCGTGTTGACCTTGACCAGCGGCCCGGGCGGCAGGTTCAGCGTCTGCGCCAGGGTGGCGGCGATGCAGGAGGTGTTGGCGCCGGTATCGACGATGAACTGAAAGGGCCCTTCGCCGTCGATGTGAATCGGGGCGGTGACCTGCAGGGCCGCGGTCTTCACCGTGGGAACGGTGACGTCCTCGGGATGCGGCTCTTCGGCCGGGTCCGGCGGGGGAGTCGGAAGGTCCTGGGCGCGGCCGATGGAGGGCGCGAATGCGGCGGCGGCCGCCAGCAGCCCG
>JAQVDF010000282.1 GCA_028698405.1 Phenylobacterium sp.
TAATCGCCGGTTACGTTTTTTGCGCGCGCCGGGCGAAAGACGTCATGCCGCAGGCCAGTCTCCGCCGGGTCTTGGGGCGGCTCGTCGGGCGGCTCAGCCCTTGGAGGTTTCTGCAGGCTTGGGGGTCCTGGCCAGCCGACCCAGGCCGAACACCGCCGTCGTGCCCATCGCAGAGATCGAGATGAAGTCGAAGGTCGGCCCGGAGACGCCCTGTTCGCGGGCGACCCAGAGGGCGAACAGTACGGCCAGGAGATGGACGGCGTTGGCGATGTGCGCCTCCGCGGCGGAGCGCCAGTCGCCGAACAGGAAGCGGGCGAGGTCGAAGCGTTTCATGGCCATCCGGGTAGGCGAGGGCGGCTGTCGCGTCAGCGCGGCACGGCGCCGCGCGCGCTTATGCGCGTCGCTTCCGGCGGGTTGCCCGCCGGTTCCGCCTGAGGCAGCTTGCCCGCCCCTGGGGGAGAGGGGCGAAGGGACGGGAATGCGGGTTCTACTTCTGACCGCCGTCGCGGCGGCGGGGCTTGGACTTGCCGGATGCGAGCCGCAGCGCGCGCCCGCCGAGCGCGAGCCGGCCGCGCCCTCGGTGGCGGAACGCGTTTCGGTGCTGAGCGGCGACACCTTCATCGTCGACGGCCGAGGGGTGCGGCTGGCCAACGCCTTCGCGCCCGAACCCATTCCGCGGGCCCGCTGCTGGGCGGAGGCGTTGGCCGCCAAGCAGGCGGCCCGGGTGGTGCAGCAGCTGATGCGCGAGGCGAGCAGCATCGAGGTCCGTCCGACGGGCGAGAAGGACAGCTACAACCGCGACTTCGCCATCGTGATGCTCGGCGGCCTGGACCTCGGCCAAACCCTCTACGACGAGGGTATGGCCGGGCGGCCGGGCACCCGGCGCTTTCCCTGGTGCGATCCGATCAGCCAGAACGCCGAAGGCGCCCCGACGATCTACTCCCTGATGGAGTTCAAACCGCGCTAGGCGCTGGCCGTTTCGCGCCCGTAAGGAGTGGAGTCGAAGATCGCCTTCTCCTCGTCGGTCATGTCGGCGGGGACGTCTCCGAACAGCGGCGTCGACAGGTAGCGCTCGGCAGTGTCCGGCAGCATGCACAGGATGTTGGCGCCGGCGGGGGCCTGTTCGGCGATGCGCAGCGCCCCGGCGAAGGTCGCCCCGGCGCTGATGCCGACGAAGATCCCCTCCTTCTGGGCGAGCTCGCGGCTCCACTTCATGGCCTCGGCGCCGCTGATGGGGATGACCTGCTCGATCTTGCTGTCGGCGACCGCATCGCCGGTCAGCTTGGGGATGAAGTCGGGCGTCCAGCCCTGCACCGGGTGCGGCTTCCAGGCCGGGTGGCCCTCGGCCGGCGAGCCGTCGGGATTGCGCGACTGCGACTGGCCGGAGCTGAGCAGCGCCGCGTCCGCGGGCTCGCAGACCACGATCTTGGTGTCCGGGCTTTCCTTGGCGAGCACCCGCGCGACGCCCTTAAGCGTGCCGCCGGTGCCATAGCCGGTGACCCAGTAGTCGAGCTTCTCGCCGGCGAAGTCGTCGATGATCTCGCGCGCCGTGGTGCGCGAGTGCATGTCGGCGTTGGCCTCGTTCTCGAACTGGCGGGTGAGGAACCAGCCGTGGGCCTTGGCCAGCTCCTTGGCCTTCTCGACCATGCCCGTGGCGCGCAGCGCCGCGGGCGTCAGCACCACCTTGGCGCCCAGGAACCGCATCAGGCGGCGACGTTCCACCGAGAAACTCTCGGCCATGGTGACGACCAGCGGGTAGCCCTTGGCGGCGCAGACCATGGCCAGGCCGATGCCGGTGTTGCCGCTGGTCGCTTCGACCACGGTCTGTCCGGGCTTGAGCTCGCCCGAGGCCTCGGCAGCCTCGATCACGCCGAGCGCCAGGCGGTCCTTCACCGACCCCAGCGGGTTGAAGGCCTCGACCTTGACCCACAGGTTCACGTGGCCGGGCGCCAGCCGGTTGATGCGCACGACGGGCGTGCGGCCGACGGTCTGCAGGATGTTCTGAAAGCGCGCCATGAGAAGTCTCCGCGGATCGCCGAGCTCGCCTCGACGTGGGGCGGCATTAAGCGAACCGGAGACCGCGCTGTAAAGTCGCAGCGCGCGGTGGCGGTCAGGTGGCCAGCGCCGCCCAGATGTCGCGGATCTTGTGCGGCTCGGAGGCCGGGATCAGCTTCAGCTCGGTGCGGTCGGTCATGAACACGCCGCACAGGTCGCCGCGCCGCCATTTGATGTTGGCGGTGAACGCCACCCCCCCGGGAATGTGGATCAGGGTAAAGGTCTGCGGGATCGGATAGACGGCCGCCACCTGCAGCATGGCGCCGCTCTTGGACAGGTTCTTGATGATGCAGTCCGCCCAGGCGCCGTAGTTCTCGCCATAGCAGATGCGCGCGCGGATGTTGGTCGGCTCGCGGACCTCGGAGCGGCGCTCGATCGGAAAGCTGTCGGTCATGGCGCTGCGGGCGATGGCGGGTTCGGTCATGTGCGCGAGCCTAAGCGCGTTGTGGTTTCCGGCTCATGAACCTTACCGGTTACCCGCTGGTATGCGCCGATGCTGGCCCGACGGCTCGGCGCCCCCTACTGTCGCCTCAACGACAAGAACGACAGGGAGGCGGAAGGCGTGGATTTCCAGACCGTACTCTATGTGGCGGAAGCCGGGGTCGCGACGATCACCCTGAACCGGCCGAAGGTGCGCAACGCCCAGGACTATCGGATGCTCGACGAGATCGACGCCGCCTTCGAGCTCGCCGGCGGCGACCGCAGCGTCCGGGTGGTGGTCGTGCGCGGGGCAGGCGGGGTCTTCTCCACCGGCCACGATCTCGGCAGCGAGGAGGGGATGGCCTACCGGCGCAGCCTGGGCGCCCGCGACGGCATCGAGCGCTACGACCAGTTCAAGCGCTACAACCTCGACCTGCTGCTGAAGTGGCGCAACTTCCCCAAGCCGACGATCGCCATGGTCGAGGGCTACTGCATCTACGCCGGTTGGATGCTGGCGGCGGCCATGGATGTGGTGTTCGCGGCCGAGGACGCCGAGTTCCTGGGCGGTTTCGTGGAATACAACTCCATCCCCTGGGACATCGGCGTGCGTCGGGCCAAGGAGCTGTGCTTCGAGAGCCGCTTCATCTCGGCCGAAGAGGCGGCGCGCTACGGCTTCGTCAACCGGGTGCTGCGCAAGGCCGACCTCGAGCGTGAGACCTACGCCTGGGCCAGGCGCGTTGCCGAGAACAGCCCCGAAGCGCTGCGCATGGCCAAGATCCAGATGAACAAGGCCCAGGACCATCAGGGCTTCACCAACGCCGTCGAGGACAGTCTCGGCGACTACCAGGCGATGATGTACATGCCCGGCTCGGCCATGCGCGCCGAGGGACTCAAGCGCCTCGCCACCGTCGACCTGGCGGTGCGGGGCAAACGCGGCGAGCGCTTCGGGCTGAAGGCTCCGGAACAGGCGGGATGACACAGACCATGAGCGACACCTTCCGCGCCCTGCGCGTCCACAAGACCGACTCCGGCCAGGAGACTCGCCTCGAGGACCTGACGCTGGACGACTTGATGGACGGCGACGTCGTGGTGCGGGTCGAGTACTCGACCATCAACTTCAAGGACGGCCTGGCGCTGACCGGCCGCTCGCCGATCATCCGGGTCTGGCCCCTGATTCCGGGCATCGACTTCGCCGGCGAGGTGGAAAGCTCGTCCCACCCCGAGTTCAAGCCCGGCGCCAAGGTGGTGCTGAACGGCTGGGGCGTCGGCGAGACGCACCACGGCGGCTATGCGCAACGGGCGCGGGTCAAGGGCGACTGGCTGGTCAAGCTGCCGGAGGGCCTGTCGACCGAACAGGCGATGGC
>JAQVDF010000283.1 GCA_028698405.1 Phenylobacterium sp.
GGGGACGGGAAGGTCGAAGAGCAGGTTGGCCATCGTAGCTGGGGATCCCCTGTGAGGTCGGGCTATTTGGCGGGCGGCGAGGCCTGCGCCTGCGGCTGCGCGGCGGGGGCGGGCTCGGCGGCCGGCGACTCGGCCCCCGCGGCGGCAGGCGCCGTGACGGTGCGGTCGCGCAGCTGGCGGACCTGGTCGAGGTGGCGCTGGACGACGGGCGCGCTCGCCGAGGCGAAGGCCTTCAGCGGATCGACGTCGCCCGCCTGGACGTAGCGGCTGTGCAGGGCCACCGCCTGTTCGTGCGCCTGCACCATCTGGGAAAGCCAGACGGCGTCGAAGTCGGTGGGTGTGGCGGCGTTCAGCGCCTCGATCCGTTCCTGCCGGTCGGCCGGCAGGGCGGCGGGAATGGTCAGCTCCTGGCCCGCTTGGGAAACCGCGGCCTTGAGGTCGGCGGCGGACTTGGCGTTGTCGGCGGCGATGGCGGCGGCCAGCGCCTTCACTTCGTCGTTCTGCGACCGCTCCTGGGCGATCTGCGCGGCCTGGGCTTCAAAGAGGTCGTCCACCGCGGCGGCGGCGACATACTCGGCCGCGGCCATCGCCTGGGCGGCGGCGGCGGCCGGCTCCGGCGCCGGCGCCTCGCTGGCCGGCGCGCCGGCGTCCTGGTCGCGCGGCTGGGGGCCGCAGGCGGCGAGGGCGAGCAGCAGGGCGGCGCTGGCGACAAGGCGGGGTGACGGCATCGGCAAGGGCTCCAGATTGACAAGCCGCGACCGGGCAGGCTCCAGCTTGCGCAACTCTGCTTCGCCTACCCTGTTCCACGCCACTTCCTCAAGGACGCCATGACCGAAACCGCCGCCGAGGGCCCGCTTTCCGGCCTGCGGGTCATCGAGATGGGCACGCTGATCGCCGGCCCCTTCTGCGGCCAGATCCTCGGCGACTTCGGCGCCGAGGTGATCAAGCTGGAGGATCCGGGCAGCGGCGATCCCATGCGCCAGTGGGGCCGCAGCCTGCCCAAGGGCCTATCGCCCTGGTGGCCGGTGATCGGGCGCAACAAGAAGTCGGTCACGGTCGACCTGCGCAAGCCCGAGGGCCAGGCGCTGGCCCGCCGGTTGATCGGGACGGCCGACGTGGTGATCGAGAACTTCCGGCCCGGCACCTTCGAGAAGTGGGGCCTGACCTACGAGAGCCTGGCCGAGGCCTATCCACGGCTGGTGATGGCCCGCGTCTCCGGCTTCGGCCAGACCGGCCCCTACGCCCGCCGGGCCGGCTACGGCCTGATCGGCGAGGCGATGGGCGGGCTGCGGCACGTGACCGGCGAACCGGACCGCCCGCCCGCCCGAGCCGGCATCTCCATCGGCGACTCGCTGGCCGCCATGCACGCGGCCATGGGGGTGATGATGGCCCTGCACGCCCGCGAGCGCACCGGACGCGGCCAGGTGGTCGACGCGGCGCTCTACGAGAGCGTGCTGGCGGTGATGGAGAACCTGGTCACCGAGTACGACCTCACCGGCTACGTGCGCGAGCGCTCCGGCTCCATCCTGCCCGGCATCGCACCGTCCAACGTCTATCCCTGCGCCGGCGGCGAGATGATCCTGATCGGTGGCAACGGCGACACCGTCTTCGCGCGGCTGGCCGAGGCCATGGGCCGTCCGGAGCTGGCGAAGGACGAGCGCTATGCCACCCACGCCGCCCGGGGCGTCAACCAGGCCGAGCTCGACGGGATCATCGCCGAGTGGACCGCGGGCTGGCGGCTCGACGATCTGCTGGCGCGGCTGGAGGAAAAGGGCGTGCCCTGCGGGCGCATCTTCCGCGCCCCGGACATGCTGGCCGACCCCCAGTTCCAGGCCCGCGAGGCGATCGTCGAGACCGACCACCCGGTGTTCGGCCGCATCAAGATGCAGAACGCCTTCCCCAAGCTGTCGGAGACCCCCGGCCGCGTCCGCTGGCCCGGGCCGGCGCTCGGCCAGCATACCGACGAAGTCCTGCGCGAGGTCGCGGGGCTGAAGGAGACCGAGATCGCCGATCTGCGCGCCGAGGGCGTGATCTGACCTCCCTCCCCTTCATGGGGAGGGGAGGGAAGCCTACCGCTTCAGCAGCTGCGCCACGGCCATCGCCACCTGGGTGACGTCGTAGGGCTTGCGGATGATCGGGGCGTCGAAGCCGGAAGGGGCGCCGCCGGCTTCGCCGTAGCCGGTGGCGAAGACGAAGGGGACGCCACGGGCGGCCAGCACTTCGGCGACCGGCGTCACCGAGCGACCGTTGAGGTTGGCGTCGAGCACCGCCGCGTCGATCGGCTTGTCGAGCAGGGCCATCGCCTCTTCCAGCTCGTAGGCCGGGCCGATCACCTCGGCGCCGGCTTCCGAGAGGCCGGTCTCCAGCTCGAGCGCCAGCAACACCGCGTCCTCGACGATCAGCACCCGAGCCCCGCGCAGGTCGGCGGGACCGGCCGCCGCGGCGGCGGTTTCTTGGGCCCGGGCGGCGGGCGCCTCGGGCACAGTCTCAGGCCGCGCCACCACGGCGGCGGGGCCCGCGCACAGCACCACGCGCACGCCCGTCGGGCGGTATTCCACCCGGCTCTCGCCGTTCAGCTCGCGGCCAGTGACCTGCTCCAGGAGGGTCGAGCCGAAACCGTGGTGGGAGGGCGGATGCACCATCGGCCCGCCGCTCTCGTTCCAGGTCAGCTCGAACCCGCCGTCGGGCTGCCGCGTCCAGCGCACCTCGACCCGGCCGCGCTCGGTCGACAGGGCGCCGTACTTGAGGGCATTTGTGGCCAGTTCGTGCAGCGCCAGCGACAGGGCGTTGGCCGCCCGTGGCGTGAGAAACAGTTCCGGTCCGTCCCAGCGGGTCTGGCCCGGCGCGATGCCGCCCAACTCGGCGGCGCACAGATGATCCACGGCGGCCCCGCGCCAGCGGGCGGCGGTGAGCAGTTCGTTGGCCGAACCCATCGACTTCAGCCGCCCGGCGAAGGCGGTGAGGAAGGAATCCAGATTGGTCGTCCGCTTGGCGGTCTGGAAGGCCAGCGCCTGCACCGCCGCGAGCACGTTCTTCACCCGATGGTCCAGCTCGGCCATCAGGGTCTGGCGCTGCTCCTCTTCGAGGCGGCGGTCGGTGACGTCCTGCACGACGCCGATGACGCAGTCGGGATCGGCGATCACAGCCGCCAGCCGCAACCAGCGTACGCCCCCGCGGGCGTCGCGGCGGCGGTATTCGAAGTCGCAGGGGGCCGGACCGGTCAGGCAGTTCTGCAGCTCGCGCCGGACCGTCTCGCGGTCGTCTTCATGGACGCTGCGGTACAGCGTCTCGCCGCCCTCGGCCGGAATCTCGCCCGCCGGTAGGCCGGCGATGGCCGCCATGCGCTCGGAGACCACCAGCACGTCGCGCCGGCGGTCCCACTCGAACTCTCCGAGGCCGGCGACGTGCAGGGCCAGCTCGAGCTGCTCTCGGTCGAGGGTCTGGCCGGCTCTGGCTTGATCCATCCGGCCAGCATAGGGAAACGCCGCACCCGATGCGACAGGAACGATGCGCCGAAGGCCCGCGTTTGACCGCCGATATGCTCCGCCGGGTTGCACCCGCGCGGAACCGGTTTAGCTTGTCCGGCGTTGGAGGAGCGCCTCGCGGACCGCGGGGCTTTCCCCTTTCTAGCCTGGAGACGCACATGGCCGCGAACGTCGAAGCCGCCGAAGATACCACTCCCGCCGCAACCTCCGGGTCGGACGGCGCTCAAGCCAACGGTCTGGCCACCATGGAGCGGACGTTCAGCGAAGCGGCCCGCAAGTTCGAGAAGACCGTCCAGGAGAGCCTGGAGACCCTGCGCGCCCAGAGCCGCGCCTACGCCGACACGGC
>JAQVDF010000284.1 GCA_028698405.1 Phenylobacterium sp.
GACGCTTGCGGTGATGCGGGGCGGCAGGTGCGCCACCGCCGCCTCGATCCGGCGGGCGAGGTCGGCCTCGCGCTCGCAGGCCTCCTGCAGCGCCTCGCGCAGGACGCCCGCGTCTTCCGCCACCGTCCGCAGCATCTGGCGGGCCAGGCCGAAGGCGTCGGAGATCTGGACGGCGAAGTCGCCGAAGTCGACGTCGGTGTCGCCGATCCGCACCGCCTCGACCTTGGCGCTGACGGCGATCGCCCCCGCCGGCCGCAGCGCCGCCTGGGCGTGCTCGATCCGGCGCGACATCGCATCGAGACGCTCCAGGAATTCCTCCAGGGTCTGCCGACGCCCCCCCGCCCCGCCGAGCGCGGCCACCTGATCCGCCGCCGAGCGCAGAGCGTCCGCCGCCGCCGCGGTTCCGGCGTCGGAGGCGCTTTCGGCCACCTCCTCGCAGGCCGACACCAGCCCGGAGAGCGTCTCGAAGGCCGAGGTGAGCTGCTGGCCGAGCGCCAGGAACTGGTCCTCGGCGCGCGCCGCCTGCGCCTGCACCCGGCCGGCGACGGCGCGGAAGCTGGCGCAGGCCCGCGCGAGGTCGGGGCCTGCCGCCTCCGGTGGGTGGTCGGCGAGCGGCGCGGTCGCGCTCATCCCGCCGCCCTCATGAATTCTGCGGCGATGCCCTCCAGTGGAACCACCTTCTGGGCCGCGCCAAGTCGGATGGCCTCCTTGGGCATGCCGAAGACCACCGAGGTCGCCTCGTCCTGGGCGATGGTGAAGGCGCCGGCGGCCTTCATCTCGGCCAGCCCCTTGGCCCCGTCGTCGCCCATGCCCGTCATGATCACGCCAACGGCGTTGCGGCCGGCGCTGTGGACGGCCGAGCGGAACAGCACGTCGACCGACGGCCGGTGGCGCGAGACCGGCGGCCCGTCCTTCACCGTCACGTAGTAGCGGGCGCCGCTGCGCTGCAGCAGCGTGTGGCGGTTGCCCGGGGCGATCAGCACCCGTCCGCGCAGCACGTTGTCGCCGTCGGCCGCTTCGCGCACCTCCACCTGGCAGAGGCTGTCGAGCCGGCGGGCGAAGGCGGCGGTGAACTTCTCCGGCATGTGCTGGACGACGACGACGCCGGGACAGTCGGGTGGGAGCTGCTCCAGCACCACCCGCAGGGACTCCGTCCCGCCGGTGGAGGCGCCGATGCAGACAACCTTCTCGGTGGTGCGCGCCATCGGCCGCCCCGCAGGGGCCGGCAGCATGGCGTCGGCCGACAGCTTCGGCTCCGGCGAATGCCGCGCCGGCCGGCGCGGCAGAGCGGAGAGCCTGGCCCGCGCAGCGCCCTTCACCACTTCGCGGATGCGCTCGTGAGACTCCCTGAGGGCGGCGGCGGTGCCGGTCTTCGGCTTCAGGATGACGTCGACGGCGCCGGCCTCCAGCGCCTGCATCAGCGTCTCCGAGCCCTCCTCGGTGAGCGAGGAGCACATCACCACCGGGATTGGCCGCTGGGCCATGATCCGGCGCAGGAAGGTGATGCCGTCCATGCGCGGCATCTCGACGTCCAGCGTGATGACGTCGGGTAGCTCCGCCTGGATCCGCCGCACGGCCGCGAACGGGTCGGAGGCGACCCCCATCACCCGGATGTCGGGGTCGGCGGCGAGCACGCTCGACAGCGCCTCTCGCACCGAGGCCGAGTCGTCGACGATCAGCACCTTGATCGGCCGGCCCATCGGCGCGCCCTAGATCCGTACGAAGGTGGATGGCGCCGCTTGGCGGAGCGGCAGGTCCACGCCGACGAGCGTCTCGGAGTGGCCGAGGAACAGGTGGCCGCCGGGCCGCAGGTGGTCGCACAAGCGCCGCACGACCCGCTCCTGGGTCGGCCGGTCGAAGTAGATCAGCACGTTGCGACAGAAGAGGACGTCGAGGTCGCGGGGCGCCGGCAGCGTCGCCTCCACCAGGTTGAGGCGACCGAAGCGGATCTTGCTGCGCAGTTCCGGAGCGATGCGCACCAGCCCGGCCGAGCGGTCGCGGCTGCGCTGCACGTAGCGCTTGTGCAGCTCCGCCGGCGTGGGCGCCAGCGCGGCCTCCGGATAGATGCCGGCGATCGCGGTCTGCAGCACCTCGGTGCAGATGTCGGTGGCCAGGATCGAATAGCGGAACGGGCGGCGGCGGCGGGAGAGGTCGTCCAGCACCATCGCCAGGGTGTAGGGCTCGGCTCCCGTCGAGCAGGCCGCGCTCCAGACGGTGATCTGGGCGCCCTCGCCCCGCGCCTCGAGCAGCTCCGGGACCGCCCTCTCGGTCAGGTAGCGGAAATGCGCCGGCTCGCGGAAGAAGTCGGTCTTGTTGGTGGTGACCGCGTCGATGAGGTGGACGGCCTCGGCCTGCAGCCCGCCCTCCTCGAACAGCCGCCGGCAGTAGGCCGCGAAGCTGTCCAGCCCAAGCGCCTTGAGCCGGCGGCGCAGGCGCATCTCCAGCATGGTGTGCTTGTTGGGCATGATCTTGATGCCGCTGGCCCGGTGGATGAAGCGGCCGAGCCGCTCGAAGTCGGCCGGGCTCAGCCGGTCGGCGTCGGCGCCCTGAGGTGGGAAAACGAGCGCTGCGGCCGCGGGCATGGTCAGGCGACCGCCCCTTCGGGATCGAGCGCCGGCGCGGCCGAGATCGCCTCGCCCAGCAGCTCGGCGTCGGAGGCGAACAGCCGCTCGAGGTTGAACACCACCACGAAGCTGTCCCCGCGCCGCCCGACGCCGCGGATGTGGGCGGTGCGCCAGCGGATGCCGATCTCGGGCGGCGGCTCGAGCCCCCCCTCGTCCAGCGGGGCGACTTCGAATACCCGCTCGGCGACCAGGCCGATGAACAGCACCCGACCGCCGATGGGGGCCTGCAGCACGACGATCCGCGTGGCGTCGTCCGGCGGGACAGGCGGCAGGCCGAGCCGGACCCTGAGGTCGATCACCGGCACCGCCCGCCCGCGCACGTCGATCAGGCCGGCGAGGTAGGCCGGCGCCTCCGGGATTCGGAACATGGGCCGCATGTCCAGGATCTCCAGCACCACCTCGACCGGTACAGCGAACACCTCCCGGTCGATGCCGAGGGTGACGTACTGGGTGTCGTCCGCCGGGTCTGCGTGCGCCGACATGGCTAGGCCCGTTCGAACTCGGCGTCGCGCCCGTCGGGGCCGCCGCCCACAAGGTCGTAGGCGAAGCCGCCCGGCGCGCTCGTCGGTCTCGGCGCAGGCTGCGGCTTCGCGGTCGCCAGGCGCGCGACCTTGCGTCCGGCGGGCGCCTGCGCCTGACGCGGGGCCGGCGCAGCGGCGCGGGTCGGGGCGCTGTCCTCGACGCGGAAGAAGGCGATGCTCGAGCGCAGCTGCTCCGACTGGGCGGCGAGTTCCTCGGCCGTCGACGACATCTGCTGCGAGGCGGCCGCGTTCTGCTGGGTGACCTGGTCGAGCTGCTGGATCGCCTGATTGATCTGTTCGGCGCCGATGTCCTGCTCGCGGCAGGCCGAGCTGATCTCGGCCACCAGGTCGGCGGTCTTCTGGATGTTCGGCACCAGCTTGGAGAGCATCTCGCCGGCCTCCTGCGCCGCCTTCAGCGTCTCGGAGGACACCGAGCCGATCTCGGCGGCGGCGGTCTGGCTGCGCTCGGCCAGCTTGCGAACCTCGGAGGCGACCACCGCAAAGCCCTTGCCGTGCTCGCCGGCCCGGGCCGCCTCGACGGCCGCGTTGAGCGCAAGAAGGTCGGTCTGGCGGGCGATCTCCTGCACGATGGTGGTCTTCTCGGCGATGGTCCGCATCGCCTCGACGGCGTGGCCGACGGCCTGGCCGCTGGCCTGGGCGTCGTTCGCCGACTGGC
>JAQVDF010000285.1 GCA_028698405.1 Phenylobacterium sp.
GAGCCCCCTCCCCGCCCCTGCTAGAAGCGCCGTTCCGGACGGGTGGCCGAGTGGTTTAAGGCAGCGGTCTTGAAAACCGCCGTGGGTTCACGCCCACCGTGGGTTCGAATCCCACCCCGTCCGCCAGGGTGTCGCAGCAGCCTCGGAAGGGTGCTGCGATGCGGCAAGCTGCACCTTGAACTCCGCGGCGCCCTGAGGCGTATGTGTCGGCGGGTTGGCGCCCGAGACATGTGAGTGCGTTTCATGGCCCGTCAGGCCTATCCAGGCGTCGCCGACCCGGTCGCCGAGTTCGAGAAGCTGAGGCCGCTGGTGGCCGAGCTGAGGCGGATGCAGCGGCGCTGCGCGCCGTTCGGCCGCGACTATCACGCCATCGCCGTGGCCCTCGAAGGGCTGGAGACCGCCGCCTTCCACTTCACGCGCCAGCCGCGGTTCTTCGGGGATGGCGGGAGCCATTGCTGAGGGCGGGTCGCTGTCCCATCCGGCCCATGAAGGGGAGGGAAATCGAGAAGGCGGGCTGCCGGCGGTGACGGACCTGGGGACGGCCGGGCGGCCGCCCCCGCGGCCCGTTCGCCGCGCCCGCGCCGCGCGAAGCGGGCCGCGCGAACATCGAACGCGGGCGTTCTAGCCGCGGTATTTCCAAGCTGCGCCGTGGCATTCGGACGCGCGGCGGACCCGCCGCAGGGGTCGCAGGGGAAAGTCCCGGAGCGCCCTATGGGACCAGCACGGCGGCGCCCGTGAAGGCGCCGTTGCGCAGGTCCGCCAGCGCCCGATTGGCCTCGGCCAGGGGGTAGGTGGTGACGTGCGGCTTCACGCCGGCCCGAGCGGCGAGCGGCAGGTAGTCGAGGCCGTCCTGACGGGTCAGGTTGGCGACCGAGACCAGCCGCCGCTCCTCCCACAGGATGGCGTATGGAAAGCTCGGGATGTCGCTCATGTGGATGCCGCCGCAGACCACGATCCCGCCCTTGCGCACGGCCCGGAGCGCCGTCGGCACCAGCTCGCCGACGGGGGCGAAGATGATCGCCGCGTCCAGCGGCTCGGGCGGAGCCTCGCCCGACGCGCCCGCCCAGGCGCAGCCGAGCTCGCGGGCCAGTTCCTGGGCGGCTGCGTCGCCCTCGCGCGTGAAGGCGTAGACCGCCTGGCCCGCGTGGATGGCGAGCTGGGCGAGCAGGTGGGCCGCCGCCCCGAAGCCGTAGAGGCCGAGCCGCTTCACCGCCCGCCCCTCCTGGGCCTTGCGCCAGCAGCGGAAGCCGATCAGCCCGGCGCACATCAGGGGCGCGGCGTCGACGTCGGAGAGCCCGTCGGGGATCGGCAGGCAGTGGTCGGCTCTCGCCGCCACCACGTCGGCGTAGCCGCCGTCGCGGGTCCAGCCGGTGAAGCCCGGCGAATCGCACAGGTTCTCCTCGCCGGCGCGGCAGTAGCCGCAGGCCCCGCAGGTCTCGCCGAGCCAGGGCACGCCCAGCCGCTGGCCGAGCGCGACGCCCTCGACGCCCGGGCCCACGGCTTCGACCACGCCGACGATCTCGTGGCCGGGCACGATGGACTCCCGCCGTTGGGGCAGGTCGCCGTCCAACACGTGCAGGTCGGTGCGGCAGACCCCGCAGGCGCGCACTCGCAGGCGCACCTCGCCCGGGCCGGGCTCCGGGTCCGGCCGGGTCTGGGCGCAAAGCGGGCGTCCCGGCGCGGGCAGGGTCATGGCGAACATGGCGCACTCCAGGCTATCAATCCTATCCGAACCAAATCGGCCGACGCGACATTGAGGTCGGTCAAGGCCCGGCCCCAGCTGACAGGCGAGACGTCCCCGCATGACCACCCGAAACCTGGACGCCCTCTTCGAGCCCCGCGCGATCGCGCTGATCGGGGCGAGCAATCAGCCGGGCAGCGTCGGCCACGTCGTCGCCCGGAACCTTCAGGAGAGCGGCTTCAAGGGGCCGGTGCTGCCGGTGAACCCGGCGGGGGGCGCGATCCGCTCGACGCTGGCCTACGCCTCGGTCGCCGACCTGCCGATGACGCCGGACCTGGCGGTCATCGCCACCCCCGCCCCCACCGTGCCAGGCCTGATCAGCGAGCTCGGCGCGCGCGGCTGTCGGGCCGCCGTGGTGATCAGCGCCGGGCTGGGCGACCCGGCCTTCCGCCAGGCGCTGCTGGACGCCTCCCGCCCCTACCTGCTGCGGATCATCGGGCCCAACTGCCTCGGGTTCCTGTCGCCGCCCAGGGGCATTAACGCCAGCTTCGCCCAGCTGACGCCCGCGCCCGGCGGCCTGGCGCTGGTCGCCCAGTCCGGGGCGGTGACCACCGCTGCGCTCGACTGGGCTTGCGGCCGCGGCTTCGGCTTCTCCCATGTCGTCACGCTGGGCGACATGGCCGACGTCGATTTCGGCGACATGCTGGACTACCTGGCGCTGGACGATGCGACGCGGGCGATCCTGCTCTACGTCGAGAGCGTCACCGACGCGCGCAAGTTCATGACCGCCGGCCGCATCGCCGCGCGGGCCAAGCCGGTGGTGGTGATCAAGACCGGCCGCTCGGCCGCCGGCGCCAAGGCGGCTTTCTCGCACACCGGGGCTCTGGCCGGGGCCGACGCGGTCTACGACGCCGCCTTCCGCCGGGCCGGGATGCTGCGGGTCGGCCAGCTGCGCGAGCTGTTCGACGCAGTGACCACCCTGAGCTCGGGCCTGAAGGTGCGCGGCGACCGGCTGGCGGTGCTGACCAACGGCGGCGGGGCCGGCGTGCTGGCCATCGACGCGCTCGAGCAGCTGGGCGGGCGGCCCGCCGAGCTGCAGCCGGAGACCATCGAGGCGCTGAACCGCGCCCTGCCCGCCACCTGGTCGGGCGGCAATCCGGTGGACATCATCGGCGATGCGCCGCCGGAGCGGTACGGCGCAGCGCTGGAGGCGCTGCTGACCGACCCGGGCGCCGACGCGGTGCTGGTGCTCAACTGCCCGACCGCCATCGCCGACGGCGAGGCCGCCGCCCGCCAGGTGGTGGAGACGCTGAAGGCCACCCGCTCGCGCCGGCCGGTGCTGACCTCCTGGCTGGGCGAGGTCTCGCAGGTGGAGGCCCGCCGGCTGTTCGCCCAGGCCCACATCCCCAGCCACGAGACGCCGGACGAGGCTGTCCGCGCCTTCACTCACCTCGTGCAGTACGAGAAGAACCAGGCCCAGCTGATGGAGACCCCGCCGGCCTGGCCGCAGCCGCAGGACCGCGAGGCCGCCCGCCGCATCGTCGAGGACGCCATGGCCGACGGCCGCACCCGGCTGAGCGAGCCCGAGGCCAAGGCGGTGCTGAAGGCCTACGGCATTCCCATCGCCGAGAGCCTGATCGCCGCCACGCCGGAGGAGGCGGCGAAGAAGGCCGCTGAGCTGTCCGCGCCCTACGCTCTGAAGATCTTCTCGCCCGACATCACCCACAAGACCGACGTGGGCGGGGTGGCGCTGGGCCTTTCCAGTCCCGAGGCCGTGGCCGAGGCGGCGCGGAAGATGCTCGAGCGGGTCTCGGCCGCCGCGCCCAACGCGCGCCTGGAAGGCTTCGTGGTGCAGCCGATGATCGTGCGGCCTCGCGCTCGCGAGCTGATCGCGGGCGTGGCGGTCGACCCGACCTTCGGCCCGGTGGTGCTGTTCGGCCAGGGCGGTGTCGCCGTCGAGGTGCTGGCCGACCGGGTGGTGGGCCTGCCGCCGCTCAACCGGGTGCTGGCGCTGGAGATGATGTCGCGCACCCGAGTCTCGGCCCTATTGCGCGCCTACCGCGACCGCCCCGCCGCCGACGCCGAGGGCGTGGCCGAGGTGCTGGAGCGACTGTCGCTGAT
>JAQVDF010000286.1 GCA_028698405.1 Phenylobacterium sp.
CGCAGGACGTGCGCGAGCGGCTCGGCAAGGTCGAGGCCGTGGCGATGGTCGCCCTACTGGCGGCGATCTTCTTCGTGCCGGGCGTCTCCGCCGTCCTGATCGGCGCGGCCGTCGGCCTCACCGAAGCCGCCGGCGTCCCGGGCATCGCCATCGCCGCCGGCTTCGAGGCGTTCCGCTTCTGGGACTGACGCGCCGGCGCTAGCCGCCCGCGTCCAGGCGGGCGCGCATGTCCGCATAGGCGGCGGCGATGAGGGCCTGCACGGCGGCTTCGTCGACGGGCTCGCCCCAGCGGATCTTGACGTGACGCATGCGCTTTCCGGCGCCGTCCAGCAGGCCCTTCGGGTCGGGCAGGGACGCGCCCTGAAAGAACCCTATGTTGGCGTGGGCCTTGAAGGCGGCGACATAGGCGAAGGCGGCCTCTTCCACGCAGGCGGTGGGGTAGGTGTCGTGCAGCACCTCGCGCACGTCGGGGCCTGCGGCGCGCAGGCGCTCGAACCAGAGCTGCGCCAGGCGGCGCGTCTCGGGCTCGGGCGCTGCGAACCAGGCTTCCACCTCTGGGTCGCGCGGCCGGGCGCGGCGGAAACGGAAGAGATCGCTCACCAAGGCAGCATGCCACCGTCGCCGGGTGGCGAGAATGGCGCGGCGACGTGGCGCGGCCCTCGCCTTGACAAAGGGGGGCGCGTCATGCGCCCTTCCGCGCCTTCCCACGAGGCCGGTCGAACACAGCAAGATGCACCAATACCGCACGCACACCTGCGGCGCCCTGCGCGTCGCCGATGAGGGCAAGACCGTCCGGCTGTCCGGCTGGATCCATCGCAAGCGCGACCACGGCGGGCTGATGTTCATCGACCTGCGAGACCACTACGGCCTGACCCAGCTGGTGCTGGCGCCGGAGAGCCCGGGTTTCGCCACCGCCGAGAAGCTGCGCGCCGAGAGCGTGATCCGGGTGGACGGCGAGGTGGTCAGGCGCACGCCGGAGACGGTGAATCCCAACCTGCCGACCGGCGAGGTCGAGGTGCGCGTGCGCGCGCTGGAGGTGCTGTCGGAAGCGGCGGAGCTGCCGCTGCCGGTGTTCGGCGAGCCCGAGTACCCCGAGGACATCCGCCTCAATAACCGCCACCTCGACCTGCGGCGCGAGACCCTTCACCGCAACATCGTGCTGCGCTCGAAGGTCATCCAGTCGATCCGCAACCGGATGAACGCCCAGGGCTTCCTGGAATTCCAGACGCCGATCCTGACGGCCTCCAGCCCCGAAGGCGCCCGCGACTTCCTGGTTCCCTCGCGGCTGCATCCCGGCAAGTTCTACGCGCTGCCGCAGGCGCCCCAGCAGTTCAAGCAGCTGCTGATGGTCGCCGGCTTCGACCGCTACTTCCAGATCGCGCCCTGCTTCCGCGACGAGGACCTGCGGGCCGATCGCAGCCTGGAATTCTACCAGCTCGACGTCGAGATGAGCTTCGTCACCCAGGAAGACATCTTCGCGGCCATCGAGCCGGTGCTGCACGGCGTGTTCGAGGAGTTCGCCGAGGGCAAGGCGGTGACGCCCTATCCCTTCCCGCGGATCCCGTACCGCGAGGCGATCGCCAAGTACGGCACCGACAAGCCGGACCTGCGCAACCCGCTGGTCATGCAGGACGTCTCCGAACATTTCCGGGGCGGCGGATTCGGCGTCTTCGCCCGCATGCTGGAGAGCCCGAAGAACGCCGTCTGGGCGATCCCTGCGCCGGGCGGCGGCAGCCGCGCCTTCTGCGACAAGATGAACGGCTGGGCCCAGAGCGAGGGCCAGCCCGGTCTCGGCTACATCTTCTGGCGCGACGGCGAGGAGGGCGGCGCCGGCCCGATCGCCAAGAACCTGGGCGAGGAGCGCACCAAGTCGATCCGCGACCAGCTGGGACTGGGCGTGGGCGATGCGGCCTTCTTCGTCGGCGGCGATCCCAAGGCCTTCTACAAGTTCGCGGGTCTGGCGCGGACCAAGGTCGGCACGGACCTCGGATTGGTGGCCCAGGACCGCTTCGACTTCGTCTGGATCGTCGACTTCCCGATGTACGAGCTGAACGAGGAGACGAACCACGTCGATTTCTCGCACAACCCGTTCTCGATGCCGCAGGGCGAGATGGAGGCGCTGCTGACCAAGGATCCGCTGGAGATCCTGGCCTACCAGTACGACATCGTCTGCAACGGCTACGAGCTATGTTCCGGCGCGGTGCGGAACCACCGCCCGGACATCATGCTGAAGGCCTTCGAGATCGCCGGCTACGACGCCGAGACGGTCGAGCGCGAGTTCGGCGGCATGCTGAACGCCTTCCGCCACGGGGCGCCCCCCCACGGCGGCCTGGCGCCCGGCATCGACCGCATCGTCATGCTGCTGGCCGGCGAGACGGACATCCGCGCGGTCATCGCCTCCCCGCTCAACCAGCAGGGCCAGGACCTGATGATGAACGCCCCGTCCGAGGTGCTGGAAAAGCAGCTCAAGGAGCTGCACATCCGCGTCACTCCGCCGGTGAAGGTCTAGACGGGCGCGGGCGCGCCGCGGCCGCCGTCCTGCCTCAGGGCCTGGGCGGCGGCGGCGGGGCCGGCGGTATCTTGACCACGATGCGCGGCCCGCGACAGGCGCGGGCGCTGAGCCCCCGCGGCGTGCGGGTCGAGGCGTCGCCGCAGGCTTCGTCAAGCTGGTCCTGGTCGAGACCGCGGGCGCCGGAGAGATCGACGCCGGCGATGTCGGCGTGGCGCAGATCCGCATCGTGGAAGTCCGCGCCGACGAAGGCGCCGCCCCGCAGGCTGGCCCCCCGTAGATCCGCCGAGCGGAAGGAGGCCCGCTCGAAGCGCCCGCCGGCCATCGTCACGCCTTGCAGTTCCGCATCGCGGAAACTGGCGCCACGGGCGTTGACCCTGGAAAGCTGCGCCCCGTGCAGGTCCGCCGAGGCGAAGGAGGCGTCGGACAGGTTGGCGCCGGTGAAGTTCGCGCCCCAGGCGCGGCTGTCCGCAAGGTCGGCGCCGGTCAGATTGGCGCCGGCGAAGCTTGTGCCGGTGGCTTCCACCGAGCGCATCCGCACGTTCGCCAGATTCGCGGAGGTGAAGTTGGCGCCGGTCATGTGGGAGTCGGACAGATCCGCCCGCGACAGGTCGGCCTTGGCCAGGACCGTGCCCACGAAGCGGGCGTTGCGCAGGTCCGCGCCAACCAGGGACGCGCCCGAGAAGTTGGCCCCGATGAAATGGGCGCCGACCAGCCGCCGGCCGGCCAGCTCGCAGTTGGCGCAGGCGCCGCCGAACGAGGTGAAGCGCTGGACTTCCTTCTCGCCCGTCATGGCGCCGGCGACGCCGGGCAGCGAAATGGCCGCGGCGGCGACGGCGGACAGGAGCGCGGTGAAGCGGGTCATCAGACCTCGGCGGTTACCAGTTGCCCGGTCCATCTGCGTTCAATGTTGACGCGCGCGCCACTTAAATCGCGGTAACTTCTTGCTTTCAGCAGGGCGGAATGCTCAGGCCGCGAGGCAGGCGGGTGGCGGAATCGCCGCAGGCGCGGCTGAGCTGGCGCTGCGTCAGGCCGACCGCCCGGTCCATCTCGGCGCCCGAGAAATTGGTGCTCTCGAGCACCGCGCCGGCGAAGTTGGCGCCTTGCAGATAGGTCCCGACGAAGCTCGCTCCGGAAAGATTGGCGCCGGAGAAGTTCGCGCCGGTGAAGACGGCGCCGTAGGCCTCGACGTCACGCAGGTCGGCGCGGGCGAAGCTGGTGCGGTTCATCACCGCGGCCGACAGGTCCGCCTGGCGCAGTCTGGC
>JAQVDF010000287.1 GCA_028698405.1 Phenylobacterium sp.
CGGTCTCTCCGACCCCAGGGTCACCTACTGGGAGCCGGCCAAGTGGGTCGCCAAGCTGCGCGAGAATACGACAGGCGGCGCCCCGGTGCTGCTCAAGATCAACATGGAGGCCGGCCACGGCGGCGCTTCGGGCCGATTCGACTTCCTGAAGGAGATCGCCCTCGACTACGCCTTCGCCATCTGGGCCGTGGAACGCGGATGGGAGAAGCGATGATCGTACGCGCCGCTGCGCCCGCCGACGCCGAGGCCCTGGCGGCGATCTACGGCCACCACGTGCTGCACGGCTTCGGCACCTTCGAGGAGGTCCCCCCGTCGCCGGAGGAGATGGAGGCGCGGCGCCGCGCGGTGACCGACTACGGCCTGCCCTATCTGGTGGCCGAGGAGGCGGGCCGCGTGCTCGGCTTCGCCTACGCCGGCCCGTTCCGCACCCGGGCCGCCTACCGCTACACGGTCGAGGACAGCGTCTACGTGGCGCCCGACGCGGTCGGCAGAGGTGTCGGCAAGGCGGTGCTGGTCGAGGTGCTTTCGGCCTGCGAACAGATGGGCCTGCGCCAGGTCGTTGCGGTCATCGGCGATTCTCAGAACGCAGCGTCCATCGGCCTGCACCGCGCGCTCGGATTCGCCGACGCCGGGGTGGGCAGGAGCTTCGGCTACAAGTTCGGCCGCTGGGTCGACATCGTGTGGATGCAGAAGCCGCTCAACGGCGGCGATTCGACCGCGCCGGACGCGGGCGGCCTCGCGCTCGCGGGCCACTGAGGCGGGGTCTCGTTCGGGGAGGAAGTGGCTGGGGAACTAGGACTCGAACCTAGAATAACGGTACCAAAAACCGCTGTGTTACCATTACACCATTCCCCAGCAGGAACGGCGGCGGGGGAGCCCCCCGCGGCGAGGCGTCGAGATAGCGCAAGGCCTGCGCCGATGCAACGCCTCCGAGCGCGCTTGCGGCGCTTGAGTCGCTCCTCTATAAGGCCCGCTCCCAAGTCGGAGTGTAGCTCAGTCTGGTAGAGCACCGTGTTCGGGACGCGGGGGTCGCAGGTTCGAATCCTGCCACTCCGACCATTGGGACAAGCCGCCGAGACGGCCTTTTTCCTTCCCCGCGTAGATCTCGTCCCGCCGTAGAGCCGGCGCGCGCCGCCGCATCCGCAAGCGGCCGAATCGGCTGAAGAGCCGCCCTTCCCTTGCAGGCGGCGAGAGCCGATATTCGGGACCGCGCGTTCTCTTGCCCTGGGGCGACCCCGTACTTCCATGAAGCAGTTCCTCATCACCATGGCCGGCGTGTTCGCTGGCCTGGTCATCTTCGTCGTCGCCGTGCCCGTGCTGCTGGTGATGATGGCCGCCTCCGCGGCCCGGCCGGAGCCCCTGCCCGCCCAGGCCGTGCTGGAGCTCGACCTTCGCGACGGGCTGACCGACCAGGACGCGCAGAACCCGCTGGTCTCCATCGGCCGCCGGTCGATGTCGGTGATGAGCGTCATCGAGAGCCTGAAGCACGCGGAGAGCGACGGGCGGGTGAAGGGCGTGCTGGTGCGGCTGCCGGAAACCGGCATGGCCCCGGCGGCGGCCGACGAGCTGCGGGAGGCGCTCAAGCGGTTCCGCGCCGCCGGCAAGCCGGTGTTCGCCCACAGCCAGGGCATCTATCCGGCCGGCGTCGTGACCTCGACCTACATGCTGGGCGCTGCCGCCGACGAGCTGTGGATGCAGCCGGCCGCCTCGCTGCAGGTGACCGGCCTAGCCGCCGAGGACGTCTTCTTCAAGCGCGCCTTCGACAAATACGGCGTCGAGGTCAACTTCCAGCAGCGGCAGGAATACAAGAACGCGGTCAACCCGTACCTCTACAGCGACTACACGCCCGAACACCGCGAAGCGCAGCTGTCGTGGATGGGCTCGGTCTACCGGAGCGCCCTCGTCGGCGCGGCGACCGACCGCAAGACCGATCCCGCCGCCCTGCAGAAGGCGCTGGAGGCCGGGCCCTACCTCGCCGAGGAGGCGCAGCGGCTGGGCCTGGTCGACAAGGTCGGCCAGGTGAAGGAGGCGGAGAAGGCGCTGCTCGCCAAGGCCGGCTCGGGCGCCAAGCTGGTGGAATTCGAGGACTACCTGCGCCACGACCGGCGGCGCAGCGAGACCGGCCAGGCCATCGCGGTCATCGAGGCCGAAGGTCCTATCGTCACCGGCGACGACGGCGTCGCCAACCCGCTGTCCGGCGGTTCGACCATCTACGCCGACCAGGTGGCCGAGGCGATCTACGCGGCCGCGGAGGACAACGACGTCAAGGCCATCGTCATGCGGGTGAGCTCGCCGGGCGGCTCGGACACCGCCTCCGAGCAGATCGCCGCGGCCGTGCGCACCGCCAAGGCGGCCGGCAAGCCGGTGGTGGTCAGCATGGGGACCTATGCCGCTTCGGGCGGCTACTGGATCGCCGCCGAGGCCTCCTCGATCGTCGCCCAGCCCACGACCCTGACGGGTTCGATCGGCGTCTACGGCGGCAAGCTGGCGCTGGGGCCGGCGCTGGAACGGTTCGGCGTCGACCTGCGGCAGACCAGCGTCGGCGGGCCCTACGCCGACGCCTATAGCCTGGGCCAGAGCTTCGGGCCGGAGGACGAGGCCGCCTTCTCCCGCTGGATGGACCAGATCTACGAGAACTTCGTCACACGCGTCGCGACCGGACGGGAGCTGCCCGTCGAACGGGTGCGCGAGATCGCCCGCGGCCGGGTCTGGACCGGCGCCCAGGCGCGCGACCTCGGCCTCGTCGACGAGGTCGGCGGCTTCTACCAGGCGGTCGAGAAGGCCAAGGCGCTGGCCGGGCTGAAGGGCGAGGTGCGGCTCAAGCGCATGACCCCGGCCCCGACCCCGATCGAGGCGCTGGAGCGGCTGCTGGGGGTCAGCGCGGCGTCGGCCCGCACCCTGGCTGCGGCGGCCTGGCTGCTGGGCGATCCGCGCGCCGAGGCGGTGCTGGACGAGGTCGCCCGGGCCCGCATGTCCCAGGGCCGAGCCCTGGTGATGTCGCCGACGCCGGTCCGTTAGCCGCGGCGCGAGCGGATCCAGCCGGTGATCGAGTAGCGGGAGGCGGTGACGAAGCTCGCCACCTGGCTGACCGCGTGCGCCTGCGGCACGCGGAAGATGTTCAGGGCGTTGAAGGTCGGCGTGTAGCCTTCCGAGACGTGGCCGTCGGCGTCGTGGAACAGCAGCAGGCCGCCCCAGTCGGCGCGCCAGACGGGCGTGAAGTTCAGCACGTAGGCGAACAGGCGGTTCTTGCCCTCCACCGCGTCGTCGTGCGCGGTCAGGAAGTGGCCGGCCGTGTAGCGTGTCGCCTGGGCGTCGGCGTAGACGGCGTGCGGATCGCCGGTCATCGCACGTACGAACCCCAGGAAGGCCTCGCTGTTGACCAGGTCGTAGACCGCCTCCAGCGCCGCCAGCGGCCCGCCACGCCGCTCGCCCGCCTCGACCACGTCGCTGAGCCGCCAGGCGTCGAACTCGTACTGGAAGCCGGCCCGCGCCGCCTCGTCCACGGCCGCGCGGAATTGCGCCGCGCGCTCGGGCGGCATGGCGGCCAGCGTCGGCAGGCCGATGTCGTAGGGGTTGCCGTTGACCGTCACCGAGCGGGTCCAGGGCACCTCGCCGGAGGCGATCGCCTGGCCGACGACGCGGGCCGAGGCGGCGTCCAGCACCTGCGGAACATGGATGCGGCCGTGCCTGGCGAACACCGACGCCAGCGCCGCCGGGTCCAGCCGGCGGTTCAGCCTGATCGCGGAGCTCACGGCGCCGGGACGG
>JAQVDF010000288.1 GCA_028698405.1 Phenylobacterium sp.
CCCGCCTCGTCGGTCGGCAGGGCGTTGGCCAGGAAGTCGACGCCGGTGTTCCAGGCCCCCGGGCGGTAGGTGAAGCCGACCGAGGCGTCGGTGTAGGCGAACGGGACCTGCTGGGCCGGGATGTAGACCAGCCCGTGCTTCGGGTTGAACGCCATCGGGTGCCAGTTGTGGCCGCCGAACGGCGCCGGCATCTGCAGAGCCAGGGCGTTGCGGTAGCGGGCGGCCGGGTTCTCGATCGGCCGACCTGTGCGCGGGTCGACGCTGGTGGCCCAGGTGACCGGCACGTAGTTGTTGGCGCTGATCAATTCGCCGGTGGCCCGGTCGAGCACGTAGAAGAAGCCGTTTTTCGGCGCCTGCATCAGCACCTTGCGCAGCTGACCGCCGATCTGCAGGTCGGCCAGGATGATGTGCTGGGTCGCGGTGTAGTCCCACGTTTCGCCCGGCGTCGTCTGATAGTGCCAGACGTAGGCCCCGGTGTCGGGCTTGAGCGCCAGGATCGAGGAGACGAACAGGTTGTCGCCCTTGCCGTCCGAGCGAACCTGGTGGTTCCAGGGCGAGCCGTTGCCGACGCCCACGTAGAGGATGTCGAGGGCCGGGTCATAGGCCATGGCGTCCCACACCGTCGCCCCGCCGCCGGACTCTTTCCAGCCCTCGCCGAACCAGGTGGCGGCGGCCTTCTCGGCCATCACCTTGTCGGAGGCGGCGTTGTCGGGCAGCCCCTGCGGGTTGGGGGTGGTGTAGAAGCGCCAGACCAGCTGGCCGCTGTCGGCGTCGTAGGCCGACAGATAGCCGCGCACGCCGTACTCGCCGCCACCGTTGCCGATCAACACCTTGCCCTTGATGACCCGCGGCGCGCCGGTGATCGTGTAGGGCTTGGAGGTGTCGGTGGTCTGCACGCTCCACACCGGCTTGCCGGTGGCCGCGTCCAGCGCGATCAGCCGCCCGTCGAGGGCGCCGACGAAAACCTTGCCATTCCAGACAGCGACGCCGCGGTTCACGACGTCGCAGCACGCGTCCATGCCCTTCTGGCCGGGCACCTTGGGGTCGTAGGACCACTTCAGCTGACCGCTGCGGGCGTCGAAGGCGGAGACCTTGGACCAGGCCGTGGTGGTGTAGAGCACGCCATCGACCACCAGCGGGGTGGCCTCCTGGCCGCGGTCGGTGTCGAATTCGGCGTACCAGGCCAGGCCCAGCTGGCCGACGTTCTCGCTGTTGACCTGGGTCAGCGGGCTGTAGCGCTGCTCGGAATAGCTGCGGCCGTAGGACAGCCACTCGGCGTTGCTCTCCGCAGCCTCGAGCCTCGCCTGATCGACGCGGCCGGCGGATGCGGCCTCCTCGCCTCCCCGCTGGCAGGCCGCGGTCAGCATGAGCGCCGCGATCACCAAGACGAACCTGGCCGCTCGCATGTCTTCCTCCCCCGACGGGCCGATCTGGCGCGGCCCTGTTCGAGGATACTGAAGCGCGGCCGAAGCCCGCCCGCAAGCGCGACGCCGCGTTAACCCCTGACTCAGCTCTCCGAAACCCGCCCTTTACCCCGCCCCTGTATCACCACGACACAACGAGCGCGTCCCGGCTTCGGCCGAAAGGGCGGGCCTCCAAGAGTTTCATGGTGGGTGTGTTCAGATGAGCAAGACCGTCCTGTTGGTCGACGACGATCCGACCCAGCGCCGGCTGATTCAAGCCGTGCTGGAGCGCGAGGGCTTCGCCGTGGCCCACGCCGAAAGCGGCGATGAGGCGATCGCCGATCTGTCCTCCGGCGCCGCAGTTGACCTGATCCTGCTGGACCTGGTGATGCCCAAGCTGTCCGGGCAGGAGACGCTGGCCGAGATGCGCGCCCGCGGCTTTTCCCAACCGGTTATCGTGCTGACCGCCCAGGGCGGCATCGACACGGTGGTGAAGGCGATGCAGGCCGGCGCCAGCGACTTCTTCGTCAAGCCGGCGAGCCCCGAGCGGATCATCGTCTCGATCCGCAACGCCCTCTCGATGGGCGCGCTGAAGGGCGAGGTCGAGCGCCTGAAGAAACACGCCAGCGGGCGCTTCACCTTCCAAGACATGGTGGGAACCAGCCCCGGCATGCAGATGGTCCGCCGTCTCGGCGAACGGGCGGCCAAGTCCTCGATTCCCGTGCTGATCACCGGCGAGAGCGGCGTCGGCAAGGAAGTCATCGCGCGCGCCGTCCACGGCTCGTCCGACCGCGCCGGCAAGCCGTTCGTGGCGGTCAACTGCGGCGCGATCCCCGAGAACCTCGTGGAATCCATCCTGTTCGGCCACGAGAAGGGCAGCTTCACCGGCGCGACCGACAAGCACCTGGGCAAGTTCCAGGAGGCCAACGGCGGCACCCTGTTCCTCGACGAGGTCGGCGAGCTGCCGCTGGAAATGCAGGTCAAGCTGCTGCGCGCGCTGCAGGAGAGCGAGATCGACCCGATCGGCTCCAAGCGCAGCGTGAAGGTCGACGTGCGGATCGTCTCGGCCACCAACCGCGACCTGTCGCAGGCGGTGAAGGAAGGCCGTTTCCGCGAGGATCTGTTCTACCGGCTCAACGTCTTCCCGATCGAGGCCCCGTCCCTGCGCGAGCGCAAGGAGGACATCCCGGCCCTGGTGGATCACTTCATCCGCCGGTTCAACGTCGAGGAAGGCAAGAACGTCGTCGGCGCCTCGCCCGAGACGCTGGCCTGCCTGACCGCCTTCGACTGGCCGGGCAACGTGCGCCAGCTGGAGAATGCGGTGTACCGCGCCATAGTGCTGGCCGACGCGCCCTACCTGCAGCCCTACGACTTCCCATCCATCTCCGGCCAGGCGGCGCCGATGCCGGAGGCGGCCCCGGTGGCTGCGCCGGCGTCCGCGCCCGCGGCGGTGATGAGCGCCCAGGAGCTGATCGCCGAGGCGCCGGCCGGCGCGCCGGTGCGCATCCTCGACGAGCGCGGCCACCTGCGCACCCTCGAGGAGATCGTGCGCGACCTGATCCAGCTCGCCATCACGGTCTACGCCGGCCACCTGAGCGAAGTGGCCCGCCGGCTCGGCATCGGCCGCCCGACCCTCTACCGCAAGGTCCGCGAACAGGGCCTGGAAGAGGCCGTGAAGGGCGCGGAAGAGGCGGCCTGAGGGCCGCCCGCTAGTCCCGCATCGCCATCCGGAAGGCGGCGTCGCACTCGGCGAGGTCCTCTTCCGGGCCCGGGTCGTTGCGCGCGACCTCGGCCTCGGCCTGGGAGGCGGCGGCCTCCAGGTGGGCGCGCTGCTGGTCGGGCGAGACCTTGGCCTCGTCGCCGAACGACTTGGCCGCCACGCCCCAGAAGATCATCTGGTCGAGCCGCCGGCGGGCGTCCGACGGCAGCTCGGTGCGCGAGACCGCGTCGATGACCGCGAAGCAGCGGTTGGCCATGTGGTAGGCGGCGATCGACTCGGCCGGCTCCAGCGCACGTGCAGGCAGGGCGGCGAGCGTCCCGGCGGCGACGCATGCGCAGGCGAAAGCGACGGATTTCATGGCGGCTCCCCAGCTGTCGGGGCAGGCTAGCTAGGGAACGCGGTTCTCCCCCTGCGGTGGATCGGCGCGCATGCCCAGAACGGGCGGCGCGCCTGCGCGGTGACGGGTTGGCCGCAGGCCTGCCTGTCGACCTCCGTCGGCGCCTCAGACCTTCCGCAGCCAGAAGGAGGCTCCGAACAGCGACATCTCGCTCATCAAGCCCTTGCAGGCCTTCTCATGGGCAAGCTTGGAGAGCTCCGGGTCCTGGGTGACGAACCAGCTCGGA
>JAQVDF010000289.1 GCA_028698405.1 Phenylobacterium sp.
ATCCGCAGTTCGGGATCACCGATCGGCTCCAGAGCGAGTCCGGCGGGCGCAGCCACAGCGAGCAGTGGACCCAGGAGCTGCGGCTGCAGTCCAACTTCGACGGGCCGATCAACTTCAACGTCGGCGGCATCTTCCTGGACTACGAGGTCGAGACCATCACCTACGTGGCGACCAACGCCGCCACCGCGGCGGTGCGTGTGGTCCAGCCGCTGGCCTACGTCGATCCGCTGAGCGAGCCGGACTTCACCGGCCACAACTACTTCATCAGCCTCACCCAGTACGAACTGAAGTCCAAGGCGGCATTCGGCGAGCTCTACTGGCAGGCTACGGACACCCTGCGGGTGACGCTGGGCCTGCGCTACCCCGACGACGAGAAGTGGACGCGGGGCAGCGGCTCGACCCTGTTCGCGCCCGGCCGCGGGCCGATCTGGACGCCCGAGCAGGAGGCCCAGTTCCAGGAGACCACCGGCCGCTTCAACGTCGACTGGTCGCCCGACCTCGGCTTCACGGACGACACCCTGATCTATGCGTCCTACTCGAAGGGCTACAAGGGCGGCGGATTCAACCCGCCCGGCGTCGTGGCGCTCGGCCTCAACGCCACCTTCGACCCCGAGTTCGTCAACGCCTGGGAGATCGGGACCAAGAACACCCTGCTCGACGGGGCGCTGCTGCTGAACCTGACCGGGTTCATGTACGACTACGAGGGCTACCAGATCGGCCGCAGCGTCAACCGCTCAGTCTACAACGAAAACATCGACGCCGAGATCGCCGGCCTGGAGCTGGAGGCGGTGTGGCGGCCGATCGAGCCGCTGCGGCTGAACGCCAACATCGGCTACCTCCAGACCGAGATC
Organism: Phenylobacterium sp.; assembly: GCA_028698405.1. Classification (GTDB taxonomy): domain Bacteria; phylum Pseudomonadota; class Alphaproteobacteria; order Caulobacterales; family Caulobacteraceae; genus Phenylobacterium. Next base: position 852 of record JAQVDF010000289.1, read on the forward strand.
CAGGAAGGCTTGGTGGTCGACACCCACAATCGCACCCTGGGCGATCCGAACTACGTCTACGCCAACGCCACCAGCGGCGGCTGCGTGCTGACGGCGGCGGGTGTGGCGCAGATCCTGGCGCTGCCGGCGGGCGTCGCCACCCTGACCAACAGCGCCTGCTCGGGCCCGACCGCGATCACCAACGGCCTGATCGCCCGCGGCGTACCGGCGGCCCAGGCCCAGGCGCTGTCGGCCGCCGCCCACGCATTCGGGCCCAACGTGTCGCGCTACTCCAGTGGCGCGGGCGAGGGGCTGATCCAGGACCTGACGGGCAACGAGCTGCCCACCGCGCCCGAATGGACCGTCTCGATCGGGGCCCAGTACGAGTGGCAGATCGGCAATTGGAGCGCGACCCTGCGCGGCGACTACTATTGGCAGGCCGAAAGCATGATGCGTTACAACAACGCCTTCTTCGACCACATCGACGCCTGGCAGAACGTCAACGCCAGCCTGACGTTCGAGAACCCGGACCTGGGCCTGACCGTCCAGGCCTACGTCCGCAACCTGCTCGACGACGACACCATCGTCGGCTTCGACATCGCCGACGAGAACCTGGGCGCGACCCGCAACATCTTCCTGCTCGACCCGCGCCTCTATGGAATCGCGGTGACCAAGCGGTTCTGACGATTTCCGGGCCGCGCGGGCGGATGACTCCCCGACCGCTGGCGCGGCTCCACCTTGAAGGCGGTGCGGGTCCGGCTCGCACCGCCTTTTCCTTGTCGGTCAGCGGCGGAGGAACAGGCCTTCGAGGCCGAGGATGACGTCGTCCATCAGCTGCGGGCCGCCGGCCCCGCTGAGGGTGAGGGAGGCCGCGCCGTGGGCGGCGGCCCAGACGGCCAGGGCGATGGTGTCCAGCGGCGCGGTGCTGCGCGGCAGCACGGGCGAGCCTTCCACCAGCACCTGGATGGTGCGCACGGCCAGCGCCCGGGCCTGGGCCACCTGGGCCGCGTGGGCGATGGTCGGGTCGAACATCAGCGCGTAGAGCGCCGGCCGGTCCTGCGCGAAGCCGAAGTAGGCCAGGGCCCAGGCGCGCACCCGGCCGCCTTCGGCGGCCTCGCAGCCGGCCTTCTCGACCCTGCGGCGCAGTTCCTCGAAGCCGGCCGCGGCCAGCTCGGCCAGCAGCGCGGCCTTGCCGTCGAAATGGTGGTAGAGCGAGCCGGCGGTGATCCCGGCCCGGGCGGCCAGGTCGCGCAGGTTCAGCGCCTGCAGGCCCTCGTGTTCGAGGATGTCGAGCGCTTCGTCGAGCAGACGGGCGCGGACCGTGCCGATCTGGTAGGGGCCTCGCCGCGGCGCGGCCCTGTCAGGGCCTTCCGTCCACCCTCGATCCGCGTGCGACATGCGCCGTCTCAGTTCCGCTTCGGAATGATCACCGGCAGAGTCTCATATCCTTTCACGAAAACCGAGTGAGTTCTCGTCGGCTCCTCGACGACCTCGATGGTCGGGAAGCGCCTCAGGATTTCTTCCCAGATGATGGTCAGCTGCAGCTCGGCCAGCCGGTTGCCGACGCAGCGGTGGATGCCGAAGCCGAACGACAGGTGGTTCCGCGGACGCGGCCGGTCGATGACGTAGTTCTCCGGGTCCTCGATCTGGCCGTCGTCGCGGTTGCCGGAGACGTACCACATGACCACCCGGTCACCCTCGCGGATGAGGCGCCCGTTGAGGTCGAAGTCGCGGGTCGCGGTGCGGGCCATGTGGGCCAGCGGCGTCTGCCAGCGGATGGTCTCGGAGACCATCGAGGGGATCAGCCCGGGGTTGGCCCGCAGCTTGTCGTACTGGGCAGGGTGCTTGTTCAGCGCGTAGACCGAGCCGGAGATGGTGTTCCGCGTCGTGTCGTTGCCGCCGATGATCAGCAGCACGACGTTGCCGTGGTACTCGTGGATGTCCATCCCGCGGGTGGCCTCGCCGTGAGACAGCATCGACACCAGGTCGAAGGCCGGCGGGGCGTTGACCCGCTCGTTCCACAGCTCGGTGAAGGCGGCGAAGCATTCCTCGCTCTCGGCCCGCTTCTGCTCCCAGCTGGTCACCGGGCCGTGGCCGGGGGCGTTGGTGAACACGTCCGACCAGTGGGTGAGCTGGCGGCGCTTCTCGAAGGGGTAGTCGAACAGGGTGGCCAGGGTCATGGCCGTCAGTTCCTTGGACACCAGGTCCACCCAGTCGAACGGCTCGCCGATCGGCAGGCCGTCGAGGATCTGGCCGGCGCGCTCGCGGATGATCGGGGCCATGCGCTGCAGGTTGGCCGGGGCCACCACCGGGCTCACCGTCTTGCGCTGCACGTCGTGCTTGGGCGGGTCCATGGCGATGAAGCTCGGCCGCGTCGGCCGGCCAACCGTCTGGGCCTTGGATTCCAGGCTCTGCAGGACGATCCCGTCCGCCGAGGAGAAGACCTCGTGGTTGGTGTCCACCGCCATGATGTCCTGGTAGCGGGTCACCGACCAGTAGGGCCCGTAGGCGCTCTCGGGCGTGAAGTGGATCGGCGCTTCCTGCCGAAGCCGCTCGAAGTAGGGCCACATGGCGTCCTGGGCGAACAGGTCCGGCTGGGCGGGGTCGAGGGTTTCAAGGGGTTCGGCCCAGACACGAGCGCGCACGTCGCGGCGCAGATCAATGGACCCGTCGCTCATGGTCGTTTCTCATCCCATTTCGAGCCCGGCTCTTGCGGCCGGCGCCCTGATCAGGGGATGGCGCCTGTCCAAACGGCGTTTTGCAAGCGGAATGACGCCGCGTCATCGGCCGGCGGGTTGGACCCGCCGGCCCGACCATGATCAGCGCGAGGTCCAGTTCGACCAGGGCGAGCCGCCGCCGCCCTCGGGCTGGGCGCCCTGCGGGCGCTTGCGGCACCGGCCGCCGGCCGGCTTGG
>JAQVDF010000290.1 GCA_028698405.1 Phenylobacterium sp.
CAGCATCAGCAGGCCCTGATCGGCGGGATCGCGGATCAGGCGACCCACACCCTGACGCAGAGTGACGATCGCCTCCGGCAGCTGCAACTCGGTAAAGGGCGTTCCGCCGCGCCGCCGGATGGCGGCCGTATGAAGCGGCCGGTCTGAGGCTGCCTCCCTCCCGTGGGGGAGGGGACTTGCTGAGTTGACGAGCGGTGGGACGCCCTCCATCGCTCGTTTTCCATGTCCGTATCTGACGCATCCGCAGCTCAGCCTGCGACGGTCGGCCCTGGCGACTCGCGCCGGAAGAGGCCGATAGTGCGCCCCTTGGAAGGGGGAGAGGCCGGATGGCGGACGGAAGCGGCGTTTCTGGCTATCTCGGGGTCACCCGTTCCCTGTCTGGGCGGGTCTGGCGCGAGCGGCCGGCCGATCCGGATCTGGTCCGCCGCCATCAACTCAACCTCGGCCTCTCGGAACCGCTGGCCCGGGCGCTGGCCGCACGCGGCGTCGAGGCCGAGGCGGGCGAAACCTTTCTGAGGCCCACGCTCAAGGCCCTGTTTCCGGACCCGTCCAGTTTCCAGGACATGGACCTCGCCGCCGACATCCTGATCGACGCCCTGGTCCGCGACCGCCGGGTGGTGGTGTTCGCCGACTACGACGTCGACGGGGCCTCCAGCGCCGCCCAGCTCGTCCGCTGGTTCCGCGCGATGGGCAAGGAGCTCCCCATCTACATCCCCGACCGGATGACCGAGGGCTATGGCCCGTCGCCGGCCGCCTTCCGCCGGCTGCGCGCGGAGGGCGCCGAGCTGGTGGTGACCCTGGACTGCGGGGCCGCGGCGCACGACGCCATCGCCTGTGCGGCCGAGATCGGACTGGAGGTGGTGGTGGTCGACCACCACCTGATGCGCGGCGACATCCCCAAGGTCGCCGCCCTGGTGAACCCCAACCGGCCCGACTGCGCCTCGGGGCAGGGGTGTCTGGCCGCCGCCGGCGTAACCTTCGTGCTGCTGGCGGCGCTGAACCGCGAGGCTCGCCGCCGCGGGCTGTTCGAGGCTCGGCCGGAGCCGGACCTGCGCCAATGGCTGGATCTCGCCGCCCTCGGCGCGATCTGCGACGTCACCCAGCTGGTCGACTTCAACCGCGCCCTGACAGCCCAGGGGCTGAAGGTGATGTCCGCCTGGCGCAACCCGGGCCTGAAGGCCTTGCTCGAGGTCGCCAAGAGCCAGGGGCCGGCCTCCACCTTCCACGCCGGCTTCATCCTGGGCCCCCGAATCAACGCCGGCGGCCGGATCGGCCGCTCCGACCTCGGCGCCCGCCTCTTGTCCACCGACGATCCGGACGAGGCGATGGCGCTCGCCGCCGAGCTCGACGCCCTCAACGCCTCGCGCAAGGAGGTCGAGCGCGAGGTCTTCGAGGCGGCCGTGCGGATCGTCGAGAAGGAGAGCAACCAGGTCGATTCGCCTCTGCTGCTGGTCGCCGCCGACGACTGGCACCCGGGCGTCATCGGCATCGTCGCCGGGCGCCTGCGAGAGCGCTACCGTAAGCCGGCGATCGTGGTCGGCGTCGACCGGGCCGCCAACGTCGGCAAGGGCTCGGGCCGTTCGCAGCCGGGCGTGAACCTCGGCCGGGCCGTGCAGGCCGCCTACGAGGAAGGCCTGCTGCTCGCCGGCGGCGGCCATGCGATGGCCGCGGGCCTGTCGGTGCGCCCCGAGGCCCTGCCAGACCTGAGGGAATTCCTCAACCAGAGGCTGGCCGACGAGAGTGCAGCGGCCGAGGACCGCCTGGAAGTCGACGCCCTGATCACCACCCGCGCCGCCCAGCGCAGCCTGCTGGCCGAGTTCCAGCAGCTCGCCCCGTTCGGGCCCGGCAACCCCGAGCCGGTGTTCGCCGCTGCAGACGTTCGAATCGAGCGGCCGATGGCGCTGCGCGGCGGCCACGTGCGGGTGACGCTGACCGATTCGTCCGGCGGGAAGCTGAAGGCGGTCGCCTGGCGCTCGGAGGATACCGAACTCGGCCGCCGCCTGCTGATCGAAGGCGGCGCGATCCACGTCGTGGGCCGCCTGAAACCGGACGATTGGCAGGGCCGCGAAGGGGTCGAGCTGGAGATCGAGGACGCCGCCGATCCGCGCCGCACATAGTCGCGTCGAGGCGTCTTGCGCCGGCCAAACAAGGCTTATCTACAGCCGGCCTCCGCGTCGGACGGTCCCTTCGTCTATCGGATAGGACGCCAGGTTTTCAACCTGGAGAGAGGGGTTCGACTCCCCTAGGGACTGCCACGCGGAGCCTCCTCGATTTGGCCGGACCTTCGCGGGATCACAGCATCCGCCGCGAAAACTCCCATTGACGGCTAACCATATACCATAACAGTGTTATAGTTGGGCGCGTCCTGGATGTGGACAGGGGGGACTGGCCTGAGGGGCATATGGCGAGTTTGGAATATGATGGAGTAAGCGCGCAGCCTGAGGCCGTGCGGATCAGCGGGCGCGTGAAGTGGTTCGACGCCGGCAAGGGGTATGGCTTCATCATCCCCGACGACCCGGCGAAGACCGAACTCAAGGACGTGCTCCTCCATGTGACGAGTCTGCGCAATTCGGGACGCGAGAGCGCCCTTGAGGGCGCCATCATCGTCTGCGACGTCGTCCGTCGGCCGAAGGGCTGGCAGGTCTGCGAGGTGGTGGAGATCGACGAGAGCGTCGCGCCGCCGCCCGCCGAGCGTCGCCGCCCGAACGGAGAGCTTCGCGACGGCGCCTCCGCGCGCCCGCCGCGCCGGCTGCTGCAGGCGACCGGCCCGCTGGAGCGGGCCAAGGTGAAGTGGTTCAACCGCGCCAAGGGGTACGGATTCGTGGTGCGCGACCACGAGCCCGGCGACATCTTCGTTCACATCGAGACCCTTCGCCGCTCCGGCATCGACGACCTGCAACCTGGTGACGACGTGATGGTGCGCTTCGCCGACGGGCCGAAAGGGCTTGTGGTCGCCGAGATCGAACCGGTAGGTCTGGCCTAGACGGCCAACCTGATCGGAGTCCCCACGTGGCTGACCTGGACATCGGGCGCAGGCGCACGCTTGCGCTCGGCGGCGCGGTTCTGCTGGCCGGATGCGCCGGGCAGGCCGAAAGCCAGACCCGCACCCATCTGGAAGCCCTGGAGATCGTCACCCGCGAGGGCCGGCGCCGCTTCAAGGTGGAGATCGCCGACGACGACGCCGAGCGGGCCCGCGGCCTGATGCACCGGCGCTCTCTGGCGGCCGATCGGGGCATGCTGTTCATCTTCCCCGACGAGCGGCCGGTGGCCTTCTGGATGCGCAACACCTTCATCCCGCTCGACATGATCTTCATCCGCGCCGACGGGACCATTCGCTCCATCGCCCACGAGACCGTGCCGCTGGACGAGACGCCGGTGCCGTCCGGCGGGCCGGTGCGGGCGGTGCTGGAGGTGGCCGGCGGCCGGGCCCGCCAGCTCGGCGTCCTGCCCGGCGACCGTATCGTGCACAGGGCGTTCCCGCGTGGTTGAGCGCGAGATCCCGGCGCCGCCGGAAGGGTTCAAGGCCTCGGACGGCCGCGGGCCGTTCAGCTCGGTCAACGGGCCGATCTTCCATCGCAACCTGGACGACTGCGTCCAGCACGCCTTCTTCGCCGAGCACCGGCACACCAACGGCATGGGCCTCGTGCACGGGGGCATGATGACCGCCTTCCTCGACGGCCTGCTGGCCGCGGCGGTCTTCCGCGGCGCCCAGCGGCCCGCGGTGACCATCCATCTGTCCGTGGA
>JAQVDF010000291.1 GCA_028698405.1 Phenylobacterium sp.
CGAGCGGCTCGATGGGCACGGTCACGCCGGCCAGCACCGGCCCCTCGTCCAGCCCCTCGGTCCTGCGCATCACCTGCACGCCGGTGACCGCATCGCCGGCCATGATCGCCCGCTGTATGGGGGCCGCCCCCCGCCACCTGGGCAGCAGGGAGGCGTGCAGGTTGAAACAGCCGAGCCGCGGCGTCTCCAGAGTGTCGCGGGTCAGGATCTGGCCGAAGGCGACGACCACGGCCGCATCGAGGTTCAGGGCGCGGAACCGTTCGACTTCCTCGGGGCCCTTCAGCGAGGCCGGGGTGCGCACCATCAGCCCGCGGGACTCGGCGAAGGCGTGCACCGGCGAGGGCCGCAGCGCCTGGCCGCGGCCGCGCGGGGCCGGCGGCTGCGAATAGACGCAGGCGATCTCGTGGCCGGCGTCCAGCACCGCTTCGAGGGCGCGGGCCGCGAAGTCGGGAGTTCCGAGGAAGGCGAGGCGCATGGCGGTGCCTTTAGCCCGGCGCGGCCGGCGGTGGAAGGAACCGGCCGCCAAGCGGCGCCGTTGGGAAGGTCGAAGGGAGATCCACCATGCGCATCCTGATGATCGCCTCCGCGGCCGCCTTCGCCCTGTCGGCCGGCGCCTGCACCGAAGCCCAGCGCCAGGACGCGGGCGAGGAGGCCGCCCAGGCCACCGATGCGGCCGGCCGCCAACTGAAGGAGGCGGTGGAGAACGTCGACCTCGAGGCCGCCGCCGACAAGACCAAGGAAGTGGCCTCCAATGTCGGCGGCGCGGTCAAGGACGCCGCCGGCGACGTCAAGGAAGGCGTCGAGCGCGCCGGCGCCGAAACCCGCGACGAGGCTCGCGATGCGACGAACGACGCCCGGAACTGATCCTCCCTCCTCCCTTGAACGGGAGGAGAAATTTGGAAGACGATATCCCCGTCATCCCGGAGCGCCGCGCAGCGGACTCGTCCGGGACCCAGGCAGCGACGCCGCCCTTCTGGGTCCCGGCTCTGCGCTCCGCCTAGGCCGGGACGACGAACGGAGGGCTACAGGAAGGGATCAGGCCGCCTTGGCCTTCTTGACCTTCTTGATCGCCTGCTCGCGCTTCAGGCGCGAGAGGTGGTCGATGAAGAGGACGCCGTTGAGGTGGTCCATCTCGTGCTGGATGCAGACTGCGAACAGGCGTTCGGCGTCCGCCTCGACGGTCTCGCCATGGTAGTTGAGGTAGCGCAGCTTCACCCGCGCCGGGCGCTCGACTTCGTCGTAGAATTCTGGGACCGACAGGCAGCCTTCTTCGTACGGCTGGGTCTCCTCGGAGGCCCAGAGGATCTCCGGATTGACGAAGTAGCGGGGCTGCTTCTCCTCGCCCTCGCGAGCCAGGTCCATGACGATGACCTGCTTGGGCACGCCGATCTGGATCGCGGCCAGACCGATGCCCGGCGCGGCGTACATGGTCTCAAGCATGTCGTCCATGAGCGCGCGCAGTTCGTCGTCGACGGTCTCGACCGGCTGGGACCTCAGCTTCAGCCGGGGATCGGGGACGGTCAGGATTTCGCGGATCGCCATGGCTGGCAGGTAGGTTAGCGGCTCTTCTCCGTCAAGGCGGCCGAGGGCTCCGGATCGGTCCCGATCACCTTGGAAAGCAGGCTCTTGCCGCGAGCCTCCAGCTCGCGCGGGGCGACCTCCAGCTCCACCGGATCGGGGATCTTCTTGGCCTGGTGGTCGGCGGCCAGCTGCTCGAACTTGCGCGCCTGCGGCAGCACCCGATCCTTCAGCGAGCCGACGAAGGCGTTGTACTTGCCGACCGCCCGGCCGAGCGCCGTCCCCAGGTCGTCGACGTGGCCCGCCATCACCGAAATGCGGCTGTAGAGGTCCTGGCCGAGCTTGGCGATCTCCTGGGCGTTCGCCGCCTGCTCCTCCACCCGCCAGCCGTAGACCACCGCCTTGCAGAGGGCGAACAGGGTGGTCGGCGTGACCACAAGCACCCGCCGGTCCATGGCCTCGGTCAGCAGTTCGGGGTTCTTGTCGAGCGCGGCGGCCAGGATGGCGTCGGAGGGCACGAACATCGCCACGAAGTCGGGCGAGGCGTCGAACTGGTTCCAGTAGGCCTTGGCCGACAGGCCCTGGATGTGGGCCCGCACGCTCTGCACGTGGCGGGCGAGGCAAGCCTCGCGGGCAGCCTCGTCGGCCGCCTCCAGCGACTCCAGGTAGGCGTTGCAGGAGACCTTGGCGTCGATCACGAACACCGCCCCGCCCGGCAGGCGCACGGTCACGTCCGGGCGGCGGCGGCCCTCCTCGGTGTCCGTCGAGGTCTGTTCATGGAAGTCAAAGTGGTGGTTGAGGCCGGCCGCCTCCAGCACGTTGCGCAGCGCCTGCTCGCCCCAGCGGCCCTGCACGCCCGCGCCCCGGCGCAGCGCCGCCGACAGCTTGCGGGCCTCCTCCTGGGTGGCGGTGGAGGCGGCCAGCAACTGGGCGATCTGGGCCTTCAGCCCGCCGGTCTCCTCGGCGCGCTTCTGCTCGACCAGGGCGACCTGCTCCTGGAACTTGGCCAGGGTCTCGGCGACCGGCTTGAGCTGGGCCTCCAGCCTCGCCTGGGCGAGCTGCTCGCGGTTGCGGAAGGTCTCCTCGGTCTGCTTGACCAGCGCCTCAGCGACGGCGCTGGCGGACTGCGCCGCCTGGGCCTTGAGCACCTCGGCCTGCTGGGCGGCCTGGCTCTCCAGCGCCTTGAGGCGGGCCTCTGCGTCGAGGGCGCGGGCCTTCATCTCCCAGGCGTGACCCTCGGCCGCGGCGGCGCGGCGGCGCTCGCTCCAGGCCCAGGCGATGGCGGCGGCGGCGACTAGCGCCAGTGCGGTCAGGGCGATGAAGACGGCCGCGTTCATGCTCCGTTCCATAGCCGGAGTCGGCGGAATGCGCCACCCGGCGCGTCGCCTCAGGCGGGGCGGCGGGCCCGCAGCGCCTGGGCGATGGTGCCGTCGTCCAGCCAGTCGAGCTCGCCGCCGACCGGCACGCCGCGGGCCAGCATTGTGACCGAGACGCCGGTCCCGGCCAGCCGTTCGGCGAGGTAGTGGGCGGTGGTCTGGCCGTCGACCGTGGCCGGCAGGGCGAGGATGACTTCGCGCACGCCCTCGTTGGCCACCCGGCCGACCAGCCGCCCGATACGCAGGGCGTCGGGGCCGACCCCGTCCAGCGCCGACAACAGGCCGCCCAGCACGTGGTAGCGGCCTCGGAAGGCGCCCGCCCGCTCCATCGCCCACAGGGCGCCCACCTCCTCGACGACGCAGATCAGCGAGCCGTCCCGCCCGGGGTCGGCGCAGATGGCGCAGGGATCGCGGGTGTCGAGCGAGCCGCAGACGCTGCAGGTCTTCACACGCGCGGCGGCGTCCGCCAGCGCCTCGGAGAGCGGGGCCAGCAGCTGGTCGCGCCGCTTGAGCAGCGCCAGCGCCGCCCGCCGCGCCGACCTCGGCCCCAGCCCCGGCAGCTTCGCCAGCAGCGATATCAGCCGCTCGATCTCAGGTCCCGCCGACGCCGCCAAGTTCGCTCCGATCTCGTGTCCGCACCTGATCGAGCACAAGCCGCGGCCGTCTGTCGAGGGGGTGGTGCGCAGGCGATGAGGTGTCGCGGCTTCGTCCCTCTCCCCTTGCGGGAGTGTTGCGCAAACGTGGGTCGGTGCGGCTTTGGCGTGGTGCGGGCGGGTCGGCGAGCTTTGAGGCTGGTTCCGGCGCGGTTTCTTGGGCGTCTGAGGTGGTTGCGGCCGTGTCGG
>JAQVDF010000292.1 GCA_028698405.1 Phenylobacterium sp.
TGCTCTTCCGATCTCACGCCGGCGCGGCGCTGGCCGTGTTCGCCGTGGGCCGGCGGCTCTACGACACCGCCACCGGCTTCCTGGCGGGCGCCTTCTACATGCTGATGCCGGGGGTGCAGCTCTCCTCGCTGATCGCCTCCACCGACGCGCCGCTCCTGATGTTCCTGGCCCTGGCCCTGGTCGCCTACGCGGGCATGTTCAAAGACGGGCCCTCGGTGAGGCGGGCCGCCGCGTTCGGCGCCGCGGTGGGGCTGGCCTTCCTGTCCAAGTACGCCGCCCTCTACGCCCTGATCGGCATCGCCCTGCACCTGGCGCTCAGCCGCCGGGCCCGGGCCATGTGGCGGCCGGCCGGCGCGGCCACGGCGGCCGGGACGGCGCTGGTCATCCTCGCGCCCAACGTGATCTGGAACGCGCTGCACGGGTTCGCCACCGTGCAGCACACCGCCGCCAACGCCGCCTGGGGCGGCCGCCAGCTGTTCAACCTGCCCGAGCTCGCCGACTTCCTCGCCTCGCAGTTCGGCGTCTTCGGCCCCATCCCCTTCGCCGTGCTGATCGGCGGGGTCGTGGTGCTGGCGCTGAAACGGCGGCTGACCGAGGAGGACCTGCTGCTGGTCTGCTTCGCCCTGCCGCCGCTGCTGATCGTCGCCGGCCAGGCCTTCATCAGCCGGGCCAACGCCAACTGGTCGGGCGCCGGCTATGTGGCGGGCTCGGTGCCCGTCGCCGCCTGGCTGGTGCGCTGGCGGGCCAGGGCCTGGCTGATCGCCGCGCTGGCGCTACAGGGGGTGGTCGCGGCCCTGTTCCTGGCGGTGTGCCTGCGGCCCGAGCTCGCCGACCCGCTCGGCCTTTCCAACAGCTTCAAGCGCGCCAAGGGCTGGGCGGCGGTCACCGACCGCATCATAGAACGGGCGCAGGACGGCGGCCCCTACACAGCGGTGGCGGTGAACGACCGTTTCCTGTTCAACGCCGCCGCCTACTACGGCCGCGACTACTTCGGCACGCCCGGCGCTCCGCCGCTGGTCATGTGGCTGCGCGCGGCGACGCCGCAGAACCAGGCCGAGACCACCGCCCCGCTGACGGTGGAGAACGGCGCGCACGTCCTCGGCGTGGCGCTCGAGCAGACCTGGCGTGACGAGATGGTCGCCGACTTCGCCGAGGTGTCGGGCCGCGAGATCTTCGCGATCCGGCTGGACGAGAAGCGTCGGCGGCGGGCGGAGATCTTCAACGGCGAGAGATTTTCGCCGCGGCCGCGTGACCCGCGTACCGGGCTCCCCACACCGCCCTGAGCCTGGCGTCGCGCCCGCAGCCGGTCCGGTACTGGGCGTAGCGGGCGGGGTTCTTCCTGGCGAAGTCCTGATGGTAGGCCTCGGCCGGCCAGAACCTGGCAGCCTGGCGTATGGCGGTGGCCACCGGCTTGCGCAGTTCGCTGGCCACCTTGGCCTTCACCCGCTCGGCGGCTGCGCGCTCCGCATCGTCGGCGACGAACACGGCGGTCCGGTAGGAGGGGCCACGGTCGCAGACCTGCCCGCCGGGGTCGGTCGGGTCGATGCGGTGGAAGAAGCCGTCGACCAGCCGTTCGTAGCTGATCAGTGCGGGATCGTAGGTCACCCGCACCGCCTCCAGGTGGCCCTCGTGATTGCCATAGGTCGGGTTGGCCGAACGGCCGCCGGCGTAGCCGACGACGACGTCGCTCACTCCCGGCAGGGTCGCCATCTCGTGCTCCACCGACCAGAAGCAGCCGCCGGCGAACACCGCCGTCTTCGGTGCGGCGGCGGGCGCGGCCGACGCGGAGAGCGCGGCCGCCGCGGCTATAGCGGCGAGCAGGGCGGGCTTCATCGAACGCGAGTCTGCGCCTCTCGAGCCGGCGTGCAAGCGTGGCCGCGGGTCAGGCCGCCAGCGCGGCCTCGAACGGCGCCTCGGTCTTGGCCTTCACCTCCTCGACGGTGACGCCGGTGGCCAGCTCGATCAGCCGCAGGGGATGCTTGCCGCGGCCGACGTCGAAGACGCCCAGGTCGGTGATCACCAGGTCGACCACGCCCTTGCCGGTCAGCGGCAGCGAGCAGGCGTTGACCAGCTTTGGCGCGCCGGACTTCTCGACGTGCTCCATCACCACCACCACCCGCTTGACCCCGGCCACCAGGTCCATGGCCCCGCCCATGCCCTTGACCATCTTGCCGGGCACCATCCAGTTGGCGAGATCGCCGTTCCCCGCCACCTGCATCGCCCCCAGGATCGACAGGTCGATGTGCCCGCCGCGGATCATCGCGAAGCTGTCGGCCGACGAGAAGTAGCAGGAGCTGGACAGCTCGGTGATGGTCTGCTTGCCGGCGTTGATCAGATCGGGGTCGGCCTCGCCCTCGTAGGGGAAGGGGCCCATGCCCAGCATCCCGTTCTCGCTCTGCAGCGTCACGCGCACGTCGGGCGGGATGTAATTGGCCACCAGGGTCGGGATGCCGATCCCGAGGTTCACGTAGTAGCCGTCCTTGAGCTCCTTCGCCGCCCGGGCGGCCATCTCGTCGCGGGTCCAGGGCATCAGACTTCCTCTCCGGCGGCGGCGCCCTCGGTCTCGCGCGGGCGGGTGGTGACCCGCTCGATGCGCTTTGCGTGCACGCCCTGCAGGATGCGGTCGACATAGATGCCGGGCGTGTGGATGTGGTCGGGATCGAGCCGGCCCACGTCGACCAGCTCCTCCACCTCGGCCACCGTCACCTTGCCGGCCGTGGCCATCATCGGATTGAAGTTCCGAGCGGTCTTTCGATAGACGAGGTTGCCCTCGGCATCGCCCTTCCAGGCCTTGACGATGGAGAGGTCGGCGGTGAGGCCCCGCTCCATCACGTAGAGTTCCCCGTCGAACTCGCGGACCTCCTTGCCCTCGGCCACCAGGGTGCCGACGCCGGTCTTGGTGTAGAAGGCCGGGATGCCCGCCCCGCCGGCGCGGATGCGTTCGGCCAGCGTGCCCTGCGGGTTGAACTCCAGCTCCAGATCGCCGGACAGGTAGAGCTGTTCGAACAGCTTGTTCTCGCCCACGTAGCTGGAGATCATCTTCCTGATCTGCCCGCCGGCCAGCAGGATGCCGAGGCCGAAGTCGTCGACTCCGCAGTTGTTGGAGACGACCGTCAGGTCCTTGACCCCCGAGGCGCGGATGGCCGCGATCAGATTCTCCGGGATGCCGCAGAGGCCGAAGCCCCCGGCCATGATGGTCATGCCGTCGAACAGCAGGCCCTCAAGGGCCTCGGCCGCCGTGGCGCGTGTCTTGGTCACCATCTTGCCGTGGTACGCCGCGCCGCCGTCATTGCAAGGCCACGCCCGGGCAAATTCGCGTGCGCTACCCTATCTGCATCGGTGCTGATCACTCTGGCTTCGGCCGCTTCGGACAGATCGCCGCCCGCCTGCTGCTGCTGAACGGCTTCAACGTGGTGACGCTGGATTCCAGCGTCGAACAGATCGACCTGCTGAGGAAGTTCGGCCGCACTACGGCGACGCCAGCCGGCTGGACCTGCTGCGCTCGGCCGGCGGGGCCAGAGCGCGGCTGCTGATCGTGGCGGTGGACGATCCGGACAAGACGGTGGAGATCGTCGAGACCGCCCGCGCGGTGTTTCCCAACCTGGCCATCCTGGCTCGCGCCTGGGACCGCCGCCATGCCTACCAGCGGGTGCGCAGCGGGGCCGACGAGGTCGAGCGGGAGGTGTTCGAGGGCGGACTGGCGGTCGGCCGAAGAGCGCTACAGCG
>JAQVDF010000293.1 GCA_028698405.1 Phenylobacterium sp.
TGATGAAGCTGACCTATCAGGAGGATTTCGCCATGGCCGAGCAGCTGGCGGGCGCGGCCCGCATCGTCCGGGTGGGGCAAGGGATCGACGCCCACCGCTTCGGGCCCGGCGACCGGGTCTGGCTGTGCGGGGTGGAGATCCCCCACGACCAGGGCCTGGTCGGCCACTCCGACGCCGACGCCGGGCTGCACGCCCTGACCGACGCCCTTCTGGGCGCGGTCGGCGACGGCGACATCGGTCAGCACTTCCCACCGTCCGACCCCCAGTGGCGCGGGGCGTCGTCCGACCGCTTCCTGCGGCACGCGGCCGAGCGGATCGCCGCACGCGGCGGCCGCATCCTGGCGGTGGACGTGACCCTGGTGTGCGAACAGCCCCGCGTCGGCCCCCACCGCGAGGCCATGCGCGCCCGCATCGCAGAGATCCTCGAGCTGCCGCTGGGCCGGGTCAGCGTGAAGGCGACCACCACCGAGAAGATGGGCTTCACCGGTCGCGGCGAGGGCCTGCTGGCTCAGGCCGTGGCCACCGTCGAGACGCCCGCCTAGGGCAGCCAGCCCATCCGCGAGCGGAGCTGGGCGTAAAGCGCGCCCGGCAGGTTGGTGTAGTCGTCGGTCCAGGGGCGCACGCCCTGATCGTCCGCCGGTCGCCAGTCGGGATCGGCCCGGAAGGGCTCGAGCGCCTCCGGCGTCTTGCCGACGATCATCGCCTCGACGCTCGAAGCCCACAGATGCGGCACGTTGGGGTCGTGCGAATAGATCTGGTGCAGCCCCTCCCCGCCCGCGGCCTTGACCACGGCGGCGGCCGGCGCGGCCAGCGCCAGGTTGCGGTTCGACAGGTGCAGGATCAGCACGCCGTCGGGCTTCAGCCGGTCGAGGTAGCCGCGCATCGCCTCGACGGTGAGCAGGTGGGCCGGCACCGCATCGGACGAGAAGGCGTCGATCAGCAGGATGTCGAACTTGTCCTTCGGCTCATTCTGCAGGGTCAGGCGCGCGTCGCCGATGACGAAGTCGATCCGCCCCTCGGCGCAGTTGGAGATGTAGGTGAAGTGCTTCGGATCGGTGGCGATCCGCTGCACCAGCGGGTCGATCTCGTAGAAGGTCAGGTGATCGCCCGGCCGCGGATAGACCGAGACGGCGCCGGTCCCCAGGCCCACCGCACCGATGGTCAGCGGATGCGGCTTCTCGCGGCCGGCCAGGAACACCTGTCCGATCGGGGTCTCCAGGGCGTAGTAGGTGAACGGGCGGCAGTCGTAGTCGGGGTTCAGCGCCTGGGCGCCGTGCATGGTGGTGCCGTGAGCCAGCATCCGCACCTGGCCGACGCCGGGTATCGGCGCCTCGGACTGGCGCAGCACGCCGAAGAAGCTGCGCCAGCTCTGCCGGGTGTCGACCCGGTCGCCCACCAGCTCGGCGGCGACCGAAATGGCCCCGATGAGGGCGAAGAACAGCAGCGCGCGCGGGCTGTTGATCACCGCGCAGACCGCGACGATGCCCAGCATCAGCTTGACGTTGTCGTCGAACCCCTGGGACTGGACGAGAATCCCGGCCGCATAGGCCGCGGCGATACCGACGATGAACACGAACCAGCGCCAAAGCGCGATGCGCCCGCCCCAGGGCCTGGCCAGGCAGCCCAGCACCAGCATCAGCGGGTACTCGTAGACGTTGGTGAAGATCACCGGGGCGAGGAAGGCGTTGAACGCCCCGCCCAGCACGCCGCCCAGCGACATGAACAGGTAGAACTCGGTCAGCCGCTCCGGCGGAGGCCTCAGCGAAACCAGCCGCTGGTGGCAGACCAGCGCCGTGAAGAAGAAGGCTCCCAGGTGGACGGCCAGCTGCACCAGGAAGTTGGCCGTCTTGAACGGCAGCATCACCGCGCAGGCCGCCACCGCCAGGGCGTGGAGGATCAGCGCGTACTCCGGCCGGATCGCCGGCTTCTCCGAGAAGGCGATGATGAAGGTGGTCAGGTAGAGCGCCAGCGGAACCACCCACAGGAAGGGCGCCGAAGCCACGTCCGTGGTCAGGTGGGTGGTCACTCCCAGCATCAGGCTGGAGGGAACCGCGGCCAGCGCCACCCAGGCGAGGCGACGGGTCCAACTCGCCGGCGGCGCGCGGGGCGCGAGCACCGCCGAGGTCGCCGGCGCGTCGAAGGCGGCCCGCGAAACGCGCCAGGCCAGAACCCCCATGAGGAGCACAAAGCCGAGATAGCCCAGGCTCCAGCCGAGCCGCTGGCCCTGCAGCGTGGTGGTCGGCTCGAAGATCGCCGGATAGGCCAGGAGCGCGATCAGGCTGCCGAGGTTGCTGGCCGCGTAGAGGACGTAGGGCTCGGGCCCGCCCTCCTCGCGGAACACCCGCGCGTGCCAGGCCTGCACCAGAGGCGCCGTGGCCGAGAGCACGGCGAACGGCGCGCCGATGGAGAGCGCCAGAACCGCCAGCAGCCACAAAATCGGATGCTCCGAGCTCGGCGGCCCGGCCAGCTCGCTGACTCGAAGCGGTAGAACCAGCGCGGCGACCAGCAGCGCACCAGCGTGGATCATCGCCTGTCGCCGGGCCGATGCGATGCGCTGGAGGAGGTGGGCGTAGCCGTATCCCGCCAGCAGCATGGCCTGAAAGAAGGCCATGGAGGTGTTCCACACCGACGGCGATCCACCGAGCAGCGGCAACACCAGCTTGGCCACCATCGGCTGGACCATGAACACCAGCCCCGCGCTCGCGAACACCGTCACCGCGAACAGCGCCGGCGAGATCTTGGTGGTCGGCCTGGCGCCGGCTTGGATGGACGTCATCGGCTCTCGGGGGCTTGAATCTGCGCCGTAGCCGATGTTGTGGTCTCGCCTTGTGCTTGCCTAGGGCCTGTCGGAGCGTTCGAACATGTTTTCGCTGGAGATCGTCACCCTGGCGCGGCTGCTGATCGACGAGGCGCGCGAGCGCTCGTTGCGAATCGTCACCGCTGAAAGCTGCACCGGCGGTCTGGTAGCCGGCGCCATCTGCTCGATCCCCGGCGCCTCGGACGTCTTCGAGCGGGGCTTCGTGGCCTACACCAACCGGGCCAAGCAGGAGTTGCTGGGCGTGCCCGGCGACCTGATCGCGGACCTTGGCGCGGTCTCCGAGCCGGTGGCCCGGATGATGGCCGAAGGCGCCCTCGAGAACTCCAACGCCCACGTTGCGGTGGCGGTCACCGGCATCGCCGGCCCCGGCGGCGGCACTCCGATGAAGCCGGTCGGCACCGTCCACATCGCCACCGCGCGCGCCAATCAGGCGCTGATGCACAAGGCCGAGCTGTTCGACGGCGAAACCCGCGAGGAGATCCAGCTCGCCGCCGTCCAGTCCGCCCTCCAGGCCCTCCGCGACCGCATGGCCTAACGGCGGAGGTGCAGGTAGCGCTCCGCGCAACCAGTCACCACTCGCCCTCGGTGACTGGCTGGCCGAAGGCCTGCCTGTCACCCTGCGGCGGCGACTACTGCGCGGCCTGGGCGTCGGGGCCGTAGAGCTTGCGGGCGCGTTCCTCGAAACAGCGCATCAGGCGGTCCACCGCGTGGTGGAAGTTGGCCGCCAGCAGGGCTTCGAGGATCCTCGACTTGAAGGCGAACTCGATGTGGAACTCGACACGGGTCCCGCCGGGGGCCGGGTGGAAGGCCCAGTTGTTCACCAGGGTGTGGAACGGGCCCGAGATCAGGATCACGTCGATTCGCTTCAGCGTGGAATCGCGCCGCACCCGGGTGGAGAACCGC
>JAQVDF010000294.1 GCA_028698405.1 Phenylobacterium sp.
GCGCGGATGGGCGAGGCCGGCGCCCTGATGGCCGCCGCCCGGGCCCGCACGCTGACGGCCCTGCAGGCCGAGATCGACACCCGCGGCGAGCGGCCCTTCCCGCAGGCCAGGCTCTCGCTCACCGGTGAGTGGGAGGCGATGGCCCTGGCGGGCGCCGGGATCGACGAGATTGAGCCGAAACTGGTCGCCGCGCTCGACGCCGCGCGGGCCCGCGATGCGGCCGCCGGCCGCTCCCTGACCGGCCCCCACCGGGGTGATCTGGAGGTGGTCCACGCCGAAAAGGACAGGCCTGCGGCCGAGTGCAGCACCGGCGAGCAAAAAGCGCTGATTTTGAACCTTGTTTTGGCCCAGGCGGCCCGTCTTTCAGGTGCAGAATCAGCCCCAGACCCTATATTGCTGTTGGACGAAGTCGCAGCGCATCTGGACCGCCGTCGGCGTGGCGCGTTGTTCGACGAAATTCTGGCGCTCGGGCTTCAGGCCTTCCTCACCGGCACGGACGAGCACCTGTTCGAAGACTTGAAAGGGCGAGCTCTGGGCGTCCGCGTGGAGGCCTCGGGACTGGCGATTCTGGATCACGAATGACCGACGAGACCAACGGTAACGGCAACGGCGCGGCCGAGTACGGCGCAGAGTCGATCAAGGTCCTCAAGGGCCTCGACGCCGTGCGCAAGCGGCCGGGCATGTACATCGGCGACACCGACGACGGCTCGGGCCTGCACCACATGGTCTACGAGGTGGTGGACAACGCCATCGACGAAACGCTGGCCGGCTACGCCACGCGCGTCGAGGTGATCCTCAACGCCGACGGCTCCTGCACCGTGACCGACGACGGGCGCGGCATCCCCACCGACATCCACGAGGGCGAAGGCGTCTCGGCGGCCGAGGTCATCATGACCCAGCTGCACGCGGGCGGGAAGTTCGACCAGAACAGCTACAAGGTCTCCGGCGGCCTGCACGGGGTGGGCGTGTCGGTGGTGAACGCCCTGTCCGACTGGCTGCGGCTGACCATCTATCGCGGCGGTCTCAAGCACGAGATGGAGTTTCGCCGGGGCGATCCGGTCATTCCTCTGGCAGTGACCGGCAAGGCGCCGTTGCGCGAGAACGGCGAGTTCCTGACGGGCACCGAGGTCACCTTCCTGCCGTCGTCCGAGACGTTCGCCTTCATCGAATTCGACCGGAAGACGCTGGAGCACCGGCTGCGCGAGCTGGCCTTCCTGAACTCCGGCGTCACCATCTGGCTGAAGGACCACCGCGGCGCCGAGCCGTTCGAAGAGCTGCTGGCCTACGAGGGCGGCATCGCGGCCTTCGTCCAGCACCTGGACAAGGCCAAGACCCCGCTGATCAAGCAGCCGATCACCGCCCGCGGCGTGCGCGACAACGTCGAGGTGGATCTCGCCCTGTGGTGGAACGACGGCTACCACGAGAACGTCCTCTGCTTCACCAACAACATCCCGCAGCGGGACGGCGGCACCCACCTTTCGGCCTTCCGCTCGGCGCTGACGCGGATCATCACCAATTACGCCGACGAAACCGGCGCGACGAAGCGCGAGAAGGTCTCGGTGACCGGCGAGGACGCGCGCGAGGGTCTCACCTGCGTGCTGTCGGTGAAGGTGCCAGACCCCAAGTTCTCGTCGCAGACCAAAGACAAGCTGGTCTCATCCGAGGTCCGGCCGGCGGTCGAGGGGCTGGTCTCCGAAGGTCTCGGCCAGTGGTTCGAGGAGCATCCGGCCGAGGCCAAGCTGATCGTCCAGAAGATCACCGAGGCCGCCGCCGCCCGCGAGGCCGCCCGCAAGGCGCGCGAGCTGACCCGGCGCAAGTCGGCGCTCGACATCACTTCCCTGCCCGGCAAGCTCGCCGACTGCCAGGAGCGCGACCCGGCCAAGTCCGAGCTGTTCCTGGTGGAGGGCGACTCGGCCGGCGGCTCGGCCAAGCAGGCGCGCAACCGCGAGAACCAGGCGGTGCTGCCGCTGCGAGGCAAGATCCTCAACGTCGAGCGCGCCCGGTTCGACAAGATGCTGTCGTCGGACCAGATCGGCACGCTGATCACCGCGCTCGGGGCCGGCATCGGCCGCGAGGACTTCGACATCGAGAAGATCCGCTACCACAAGATCGTGGTGATGACCGACGCCGACGTCGACGGCGCGCACATCCGCACCCTGCTGCTCACCTTCTTCTACCGGCAGATGCCGGAGGTGATCGAGCGCGGCTACCTCTACATCGCCCAGCCGCCGCTCTACAAAGCCAGCAAGGGCAAGCAGAGCCGCTACCTGAAGGACGACGCCGAGCTCGAGGCCTATCTGGTCGATGAGGGGCTGGACGGCGCTCACCTCGACCTCGCCTCCGGCGAGCGGCGGCTGGGGCCGGATCTGCTGGAGCTGGTCAACGCCGCGCGCGGCGCCAAGGCGGCCATCGAACGCCTCGCCACCCGTGCGCCGGCGTTCGCGATCGAGCAGGCGGCGCTGGCCGGCCTGCTGGGCGGCTCGGACGACGTCGCCGCCGCCGCCCGCCGGCTCGATCTCTACGCCGAGGAAGGCGACGGCCCCTGGGTCGGCGAAAAGGGCGAGGTCGGCGGATTCGTGTTCAGCCGCGTCAAGCGGGGCGTTTCCGAGCGCATCGTGCTCGACGATCTGCTGCTTCACGCCGCCGACGCCCGTCGCCTGGCCGAGCGCGCCGCGGCCATGGCCGAAACCTTCGAGAAGCCCGCGACCTTCGTGCGCCGGGACAAATCGACCACCATCCGCGGTCCGCTCGACCTGGTGGCCGCGGTGATGGACGCCGGCCGCCGGGGCCTGTCGATCCAGCGCTACAAGGGGCTGGGCGAGATGAACCCCGAGCAGCTGTGGGAGACCACCCTCGACGCCAACGCCCGCACCCTGCTGCAGGTGAAGGTCGCCCACGCCGACGACGCGGACGACATGTTCACCCGGCTGATGGGCGACCTCGTCGAGCCCCGCCGGTAGTTCATCCAGGAGAACGCCCTCGACGCCGAGGTGGACGTCTAGGCGGCTCGTCGCCGGCTCAGCTGGAAGCCACCGGCCGCATCTGCGCGCACCACCAGGCGTTCATCTGCCAGATGGCCCGTTCGAAGCGGGTCAGGCGGCCAGCCTTCGCCATCTTCGACTGCAGGCCGCGCCAGACGTTCAGGTTTATGGCGTGGTCCTCCCGGTGGACGAGGTCCACCACGCCCTGCCAGCCTGCGAACCGCGCCTCGAATTCCGGCTCGGCGAAGGAGTCCTTCGGCAGCAGGAACCGGATGTCGAGGGTGAACCGGTCCCAGGCGATCGGGGTGATCTGATACCAGAGCGCCCCGTCGCCCGACGCGGCCAGCAGCATCGTCGGAAACGCCGTGACCGCCACCAGGCCGTGGCGGCGCCAGTCCGTCAGTGTCGCTATGGGCGGAAACGCGCCATGCGATTCCGTGGCCCCGGGCATGGCCAGGACCGACCAGGCCCCGCCCTCGTTGTCCGGAACGTAGGACTGCTCGACCGGGTACGGATCCCTGAGCGTCGCCGCGTGAGGCCCGATGTGGTGGTAGGCCTCCATGAAGTTCTCGACGAGAATTTTCCAGTTGTACGGGGAGTCGAACGTCAGGCCCTCAGGGGCGAGGCGCATGTCCTCCAGCCCGCACGGGGCCATGAACTCCGACAACCCCGTGATCGCTTCCGAAAGCCCC
>JAQVDF010000295.1 GCA_028698405.1 Phenylobacterium sp.
GCGGCGGCGATAGCTGTCGAACACCTCGTCGCGGAGGGTGATGATCTGCAGGCCAGCCAGGCCGCCGGGCGAGAGCACCTGGGCGATCTTCTCGAAATAGGCAGGCCAGTACTGCTCGCCCACCGCCTCGAACATCTCGATGGAAGCCACCCGGTCGAACCGGCCCTCGACGTCGCGGTAGTCAACGAAGCGGATTTCGGCACGCTCGTTCAATCCCTGGCGGAACATCCGTTCCCGGGCGAAGTCGTGCTGCTCCTTTGAGATGGTGATGGCGGTCACCTTTGCGCCCACGTCGCGGGCGGCGAACTCGGCGAAGCCGCCCCAGCCGCATCCGATCTCCAGCACGTGCTGGCCGCTCTGCAGGCCGATGCTCTCAGCCAGGCTGCGGTACTTGTTGCGCTGGGCCTCGCTGAGTGGCTGGCCGGGTTCGGCGTAGCGGGCCGAGGAGTAGGTCATCGTCTCGTCGAGCCAGCGGGAATAGAAGGCGTTGCCGAGGTCGTAGTGGGCGTGGATGTTCTTCTGCGCCCCCTTGCGGGTGTTGGCCCGCAACAGATGGCGGACGACGCCGGCGACGCGGAACAGCGGATTGCCGGTGATCAGCCGGATCAGCCCCTCGGAGTTGCGGCTGACGACCTCGAGCACTGCGGCGAGGTCGGGGGTGTCCCATTCACCGGCCATGTAGCCCTCGGCGAAGCCGATGTCCCCGGCGGCCAGCACCCGGCTGATGAAGCGGTAATCCCGCACGACGATGCGCGCATCGGGCCCGGGCTTGGCGCCTTCCATCCGCAGTTCCCGTCCCGACGGGAGCTCGAAGGTCAACGTCCCGGCGATCCAGTTGGCCGCCATCATGCGCACGGCCGTGCGGAACGCCGCGGGCGCGTTCTTCAGTTCCGGCAATTGGTTGAGGGCGCCGCTTCGCGCGGTGAGGGAGATCGGGGCGCCATCATGGACAAGGGTCATGGTCGCATCCTTCGGTCTATCTTCACCATAACACCGGTTGCCGAAGGCGCCGAATCAGGGATCGGGCGGGCGTTACTCGACCCGCGGCGTCGGGCCGGCTTGTGGACCGGCGCGCCCTGCGCCACTTAAGCGGCGACCCGCCAACAGGGGACTTTCAGCGTGACCCAGCCGAACGCCGTCATCGAGATCAGGGCGCCCAGCGGCCCGCCCGTGCGCATCGGCAACGCCGAGAAGTTGTCGCTGATCGCCGGCCCTTGCCAGATGGAGAGCCGCGCCCACGCCCTGGAGACGGCTCAGGCGCTCAAGGAGACCGCCGAGCGGCTCGGCGTCGGGCTGATCTACAAGACCTCGTTCGACAAGGCGAACCGCACCTCGGCCAACGCCGCCCGCGGCATGGGTCTGGATGCGGCGCTGCCGGTGTTCGCCGAGATCCGCGAATCCGTCGGCCTGCCGACCCTCACCGACGTCCACGAGGCCGCCCAGTGCGAACGCGTCGCCGAGGCGGTGGACGTGCTGCAGATCCCGGCCTTCCTCTGCCGGCAGACGGATCTGCTGGTGGCGGCGGCGCGCACCGGCCGGGCGGTCAACGTCAAGAAGGGGCAGTTCCTCGCCCCCTGGGACATGAAGAACGTGATCGCCAAGATCACCGGCGCCGGAAATCCCAACGCCATGGCCTGCGAGCGGGGCGTCAGCTTCGGCTACAACACCCTGATCTCCGACATGCGGGCTCTGCCGATCATGAGCCAGATCGGCTGCCCCGTGGTGTTCGACGCCACCCACTCGGTGCAGCAGCCGGGCGGGCAGGGCGCCAGCAGCGGCGGCCAGCGGGAGTTCGTGCCGGTGCTGGCCCGCGCCGCGGTCGCGGTCGGCGTGGCGGCGGTGTTCATGGAGACTCACCCAGATCCCGACGCCGCGCCCTCCGACGGGCCGAACATGGTTCCGCTGAAGGACTTCGAACCGCTGGTTCGCGAGCTGCTGGATTACGACTCCCTGGCCAAGCGCCGGGCCGCGGCTTGACCGGCGCAGGCCAAGGACGCAGAGGCTAGCCATGGATCTCGCGGCGCTTCAGCAGCTCCTCGCCGCCCTGCCGTCCGGCCGGGTGGCCTGTGTCGGCGACCTGATGGTCGACCGCTTCGTCTACGGCGACGTGAGCCGGGTCTCTCCCGAGGCGCCCATTCCGGTGCTGGCCCGCACCCGCGAACTGGTGATGCTGGGCGCCGCCGGCAACGTGGCGCGCAACGTCGCCGCCCTGGGCGGTTCGGTGGCCCTCATCGGCGTGGTCGGGGGCGATGCGGAGGGCAGCGAGGCGCTCCGGCTGGTCGGCCAGGAGAGCGGCGTCGAAGGCTTCCTGGTCCACGACCTGTCGCGCCCGACGACGCTGAAGACCCGCTTCGTCTCCGGAGGTCAGCAGCTGCTGCGCGTCGACCTGGAGGAGAGCCGGCCGGTCGAGGGCGAGTGCGAACAGCGGCTGGTGCGCACCATCCGCGACGTGGCCGACGGCGTCGGCGTGATCCTGGTCTCAGACTACGGCAAGGGCGTGGTCACGCCCGCGGTGATCGCCGCCTGCCGCGAGGCCTCCGCCTCGGGCGCCAAGGTCATCGTCGACTCCAAGGCCCGCAGCTTCGCCCGCTACGGCGAGGTGGACATCATCAAGCCGAACTCGGCCGAGCTGGCCTACGCAACCGAGATGCCGACCTCCACGGACGAGGAGGTCGAGGCCGCGCTGATCCGCGCGTTGGAGCTGTGCGAGGCCCGCTCGGTGCTGGTCACCCGGGCCGCCAAGGGCATGTCGCTGGCCGTGCGCGGAGAGCCGGTGCGGCACTTCCAGGGCACGCCGAAGGCGGTGTTCGACGCCTCGGGCGCAGGGGACACCACGCTGGCGGCGCTGGGCCTGGCGCTGGCGGCGAGCTCGTCCATCGAGGCGGCCATCGGCATGGGCCTGCTGGCTTCCGGAGTCGCGGTCGGCAAGGTCGGCACGGCCACCGTCTCGCCGGACGAGCTGATGGAGGCGGCCCTGTCGGCGCACCTCGCGCCCGCCGAGGCCAAGATCGCGACGCCCCAGCGGATGATCGAAGAGGTCGCGCGCTGGCGCGCCAAGGGACTGCGCGTCGGCTTCACCAACGGCTGTTTCGACGTGCTTCACCGCGGCCACGTCGCCTACCTCAACCAGGCCCGCGGCTGGTGCGACCGGCTGATCGTCGGCCTCAACTCGGACCGATCCGTGCGGGCGCTGAAGGGGGAGGGGCGGCCGGTCAACGACCTCGAGTCCCGCGCCCTGGTGCTGGCCGGCCTGGGCTCCGTCGACCTGGTGGTGCCTTTCGACGAGGACACCCCGATCAAGCTCATCGAGGCGGCGCGCCCCGACGTGCTGGTCAAGGGCGCCGACTACACGGAGGCCGAGGTCGTGGGCGCCAGGGAGGTCCGCTCCTGGGGCGGCGACGTCAAGCTGGCCAGCCTCGTCGAGGGCTATTCCACAACCGCCGCCATCGCGCGCATGACCGGAACCAACTGATGACCCGCCGCATCGCCTTCGTGACCGGCGGAGCCGGCTTCATCGGCTCCAACCTCGTGGCCAGGCTGGCCGAGCACCGCGAGCTCGACGTGGTGGTCTGCGACCGCCTGCGCGATGCCGAGCTCGGCAAGTGGCGCAACATCGCCAAGCATCCGATCGGCGATTTCGTGGCGCCCGAGGCGATGTTCCACGGGCTGGAG
>JAQVDF010000296.1 GCA_028698405.1 Phenylobacterium sp.
CGAGCGGGCGTTGTAGCGGTCGAGATCGAGCATGGACTCGAAATCGTCCGGCGCCACGGCGTCGTAGATCAGGTCCTTGGTGATGTTACCGTCAGCCATTGGTCTCTCCCATAAGCCGGACTTTTTTCTCGTTACCGACGTTCTCTCAAAGATCGCGCGCGGGGTCAACAAAGATGACAGGCGCGTCAACTTTGTTTTGACGCCGACGTCGGAACTCGGCTCGGCCGTCCCTGGTTGTGCGTGCCGGGGGCGCGCGCGTGTCTGGCGGCCCTCCGGGGAAGCATCGCAGGCCACCGGCCGGGACGAGGCCGGGCCTGGGGAGACTAGGCGATGGAAGCGCCCGCACTGATCGGCGCGGCCGTAATCGGCGTGCTCATTCTGCTCCTGGCGATCAGCCTGACACCGCTCGGCCGCGGCCGCAGAGCCGGCGGCGGCTACTCGCACTCCAGCGACGATTACGACAGCGGCGACGGGGATTGAGGGACGGAAGATCACACGCCTTCTTCGGCGGCGGCCTCGATGGCGTGGATCTGGGCGTCGGAGAGGCCGAAATGGTGGCCGATCTCATGGACCAGGACGTGGGTGACCAGCTCCTCGAGCGTCACCTCGCCGTTCTCGGCCCACTCGTCGAGGATCGGGCGGCGGTAGAGGAACACCAGCGAGACCTGCGGCGAGGGATCGAACACCGAGCGCTGGGTGAGGTCCACGCCCTGATACAGGCCGGTGAGCTCGAAGTCGTCCTCGATGCCCAGCTCTTCCAGCACCTCGGGGTCGGCGAAGTCCTGCACGCGGAAGATCACCTCGCCGGTCATCCGCCGGAAGGCGTCGGGAAGCGCGGCGAAGGCCCGTTCCGCCAGCCGGGCGAAGTCGTCGAGGGAGGGCGCGCGCCCGAAGGTCTCACTCATCGGGCACGATGATGTTCGGATTCTCCGGCAGGCGCGTCTCGAAGAGGCCGATATCGAGGCCCTGCTGCGGCTTCACCGGCCGAAGCGGCTGGCGGGTCAGGGCGCGCAATGTCTCGCGATCGAGTTCGCGGGCCCGGCGGCGGGCAAGCCTGGCCTGCGGGCCGTCGAGCGGCTGGTCGGCTGCAGCCGGCCGCCAGAAGTTGATCGACAGCCGCCAGACGGTGCGCGGCGGCGGCGGCGGATCCGGCCAGCGGCGCCCGTCGCGGTAGACCGGCCGCACCGGCGCGCGGCCGCGCCGCTCGTCCGGGGCCACCACCTCGACCAGCCTGGCCCAGCGGTCCTCCGGCGGAGGGGTGAAGGTGCGGCCGGGCCGGTCGTCCTCCACCTTGCCGGCGTAGGCGTCGAGGGCGGCCTCGCGGGTGGCGAATCCCGACCCCACCAGACGGGTCTCGAAAACCACGTCCTTGCCGAGGATCTTCGCCGCCTCCCGTTCCCGGGCGGCTCTTCCCAGGGGCGCGGACAGGGCGGCTTCGGCGTTGTCCGCCACGGGGTAAAGGATCAGGCTCACCACGCCATAATAGCGCCATGGAGCCCGATGGCGGAGCGGCCTATCTTCGCAAACAACTGATTCGCTTCCTTTCGGCTCGGCGGGAGCCGAGAAAGACCCGATGAGCGCGCCCGAATTGATCCTGGCGGCGTCTGCCGGCGCGGTCTCCCTGGCCATCTGCGCGATCCTGTGGGCGCTGGCCCAGCGCACCCAGGCCAACGAGCGGGTCAAGGCGCTGCGCGCCGAACTCACCGCGCTGGAAGCTCGCGCCGAGGCGGCCATGGCGTCGGCCGAGGCGTTCGATTCCGCGCTGCTGGCCGTCGAGGACGGCAAGGCGATGCTGGCCTCCGGCGAGGAGAGCTTCGCCGCGTGCGCCCAGGCCCTGGGGCTGGCGAGTTCGGACGTCCAGGGGCTGGTCAACGCACTGATGCGCGCCGACCCAGACCACGCCCGACGGCTGCGGGCGCTGTTCGAGCGCGGCGAGCCCTGCGCCTTCGAGGTGCGCGGCGCGAACGGCGTGGTCTCGGTGGAGGGCCGGGCGGCCGGGGCTCTGGCCTGGCTCCGGCTCTCGGCGGTGCTGGGCGAAGAGGCCGGGCTGCCTACGGCCCCACGGTTCGCCGCCTTCCTCGACGCCAAGCCCGGCCCCGCCTGGATCGCCAACGCCGACGGCACCGTGGCCTGGGCGAACCGGGCCTGGCTGCAGGCGGTGGACGCCGCCGGCCTGACCGAGGCCCAAGGCCGCCGCGCCAGCTTCGACAAGGGAGCCGACGCCCTGGCCAGCGAGGCCGCCAACCTCGGCCAGCGGCGCGAGACGGTGCGCTGGGTCACGCTGGCCGGCCGGCGCCGCGCCTTCTCCATCCAGGCCCAACCGCTGGAGGGCGGCGGGGTGGGCGTCTGGGCCGACGACGTCACCGAGACCGAGGAGCTGAAGGAGCAGCTCAAGCGCTCCGACGCGGCGCACGACGACACCCTGAACCACATCGCCGACGCGGTGGCGATCTTCAGCCACGACAAGCGGCTGACCTTCCACAACACCGCCTTCGCCGAGATGTGGGGCCTGGAGCCGGCCTGGCTCGCCGAGCGGCCCGGCCACGGCGAAATCCTCGACCGCCTGCGCCAGCGCCGCCGCCTGCCCGAGACCGCCGACTACGCCAAGTGGAAGGCGGCCGAACTCGACCGCTACGGTGCGCTGGGCGCCACGCCCGACGAGCTGTGGAGCCTGCCCGACGGGCGAACCCTGCGGGTGGTCCGCCAGCCGCACCCGATGGGCGGCATCCTGCTGCTGTTCAGCGACATCACCGGCGAGCTGCGCCTGAAGGCCCAGTACAACGCCCTGATCCAGGTCCAGCAGGCCACGCTCGACAAGCTGAACGACGCCGTCGCGGTGTTCGGCTCGGACGGGCGGCTGCGGCTGCACAACGAGGCCTTCGAGCGGTTCTGGAACGTCACGCCGCAGCAGCTCGACGCGGCCGGCGACTTCGAGGGCGTGGTCGAGCTGTGCGTCCCCCGTCTGCACGACATGCAGTTCTGGCGCGAGCTGAAGGGGCGGGTGGCCGACCCCGACCCCTCGGCCCGGGCGCCGATGACCGGCGAGGTGAAGACCTCGGACTCGCGGATCGTCTCCTATCAGTCGCGGCCGCTGCCGGACGGGGCGACGCTGATCGGCTTCACCGACATCACAGACGCGCGCAAGCTGGAGAGCGCCCTGGCCGCCCGCTCGGCGGCGCTGGCCGAGGCCGAGCGGCTGAAGCGCGACTTCGTCGGAAACGTCAGCTACGAGCTGCGCACGCCGCTGACCACCATCATCGGCTACTCCGAGCTGCTCGAGCGGTCGGGAGAGAACCTGTCCGAGCGCGGCCGCAGCCACGCTGCCGCCGTGCGCGCCGCCGCCACCCAGCTGGCCCGCTCGATCGACGACGTGCTGGACATGGCCCAGATCGACGCCGACGAGATGGCGCTGGACGTCGAGGAAGTGCGGGTGGGCGAGCTGATGGAAACCGCCGCCGGCCGCTGGCTGCGTGAGGCCGAAGCCGCCCAGGTGGAGATCAAGCTGGAGCGCCCGGACGACATCGGCCTGATCCGGGGCGATGCGCGCCGTCTGGGTCAGATCCTCGACCACCTGATCGAGAACGCCATCCGCCAGACGCCGCCGAGGTCGGAGGGCTCAGAGAGGACCTGCACCTTTTGGCCAACGTAGCGCTCCAGCTCGGGGGCAAT
>JAQVDF010000297.1 GCA_028698405.1 Phenylobacterium sp.
CATCGTCGCCCCGGCCGAGGCGATCAGGCGGGCTGCAGAAGAAGCGGTACCTAGTCCGTAGCGCCTCCGTGCTGAATATGTTATCAGCGTTCACCCACAGCGACGCCAAAGGCGCGGGGGCCTCGACGGCCCCGGGTATGCCACTGGGAGGAGATCCTGATGACGACGGCCGCCTCTGCGCCGACCGCTACCAAGCCCGAACACTTCGACGTGCTGATCGTCGGGGCCGGCATTTCCGGTATCGGCGCGGCCTACCACCTGAAAGACCAGATGCCGGGAACCAGCTTCCTGATCGTGGACGCGCTGGACCACTACGGCGGCACCTGGTGGACCCACAAGTATCCCGGCATCCGCTCGGACAGCGACCTCTACACCTTCGGCTACCGGTTCAAGCCTTGGATGGGCGAGCCGATCGCCACCGCCGAGAAGATCCTCGCCTACATGGGTGAGGTGATCGAGGAGAACGACCTCGGCCGGCACATCCGCTACAAGCACAAGATCACCGACGCGAGCTGGGACAGCGACGCCTGCCGCTGGACCGTCGAGGCCCGCCGGCTCGACACCGGCGAGACGGTTCACTTCACCACCAACTTCCTGTGGATGTGCCAGGGCTACTACCGGCACGACAAGGGTTACACGCCCGAATGGCCGGGCATGGCCGACTTCAAGGGCGACATCGTCCACCCGCAGACCTGGCCGCAGGACATCGTCCTGAAGGACAAGAAGGTGGTGGTCATCGGCTCGGGCGCGACCGCCGCGACGCTGGTGCCGAGCATCGCCAACGAGGTCGCGCACGTGACCATGCTGCAGCGCTCGCCGACCTACTTCACGCCCGGCCGCAACGCCGACGACCTGGCCGACACCCTGCGGGCGCTCGATGTCGATCCCAAGTGGATTCACGAGATCGTCCGACGCCAACGGCTGCACATGGGCAACCTGTTCACCGGGCGGGCCTTCTCCGAACCGGAAGCGGTCAAGCAGGAGCTGCTGGCCATGGTGCGGGCCTCGCTGCCGGAAGGCTACGACGTCGAAAAGCACTTCACGCCCAAGTACCTGCCGTGGCGCCAGCGCATCGCGTTCGTGCCCGACGGCGACCTGTTCAAGGGCATCCACGCCGGCAAGGCCTCGGTGGTCACCGACGAGATCGACCGCTTCGTCGAGAACGGCATCCTGCTGAAGTCGGGCGAGGTTCTGGAGGCGGACATCATCGTCACCGCCACCGGCTTCGACATGTGCGTGTTGGGCGACATCGCCTTCACCGTGGACGGAAAACGGGTCGACTTCGCCGACACCGTCACCTGGCGGGGCATGATGTTCACCGGCGTGCCGAACCTCGTCTGGGTGTTCGGCTACTTCCGCGCCTCCTGGACCCTGCGCGCCGACCTGCTCGGCGACTTCGTCTGCCGGCTGCTCAAGCACATGAAGGCCAAGGGCGTCTCCAAGGTCGTCACCGAACTGCGCCCGCACGAGCAGAGCCAGGAGCGTGTGCCCTGGATGGACCCGGACAACTTCAACCCGGGCTACCTGATGCGTGCCATGCACCTGCTGCCCAAGCGGCTGGCGGACCCGGAGTGGCAGCACACCCAGGACTACATGCGCGAGAAGGAAGAGCTGCCCAAGATCGACCTGGACAGCGACGTCTTCCACTACACCAAGGCCAAGGCGGCGGCGCCAGTGCGGGAGCCGACCCCCGCCTGACGCCAACGGGTTGGGCTCGCCTGCGGGTTGAGCTAGGTTCCGCGAACGATGTTCGTGGAAGTTCAACCCGGCGACCCCGCGGCCACCCGGCGCGCGGCGTTCATCGCCGTCACCCCGTTCCGCCGCGTCGGGCTCGAGCCTGACGCGGCGCGCACGGTTGAGGGCTTCCTCGAGGACGTCACCCTGGAGCTCGCCCGCTCGCCGGGCATCGAGGTGCTGGCCGGCCGCACCTCCTTCGCCCTCGCCGAGGCCGAGCTCGACCCGCGCCGGATGCACGAGACCTACGGCGTCACCCACCTCGTCGACGGCTCCATCCGCCCGAGCGGCGAGGGCCTGCAGGTCGGCGCCGATCTGATCGAAGCGACCACCGGCCGGGTCGTCTGGACGCGCAGGTTCCAGCTGCCGGCCCGCCCCTCCCCCGCCGCGCAGGAGGACGTGGCGGCCCAGCTCGCCAACCAGGTCTGCGGGAAGCTGAACCTCGGCCGGCTGGCCCAGGTGCGCTCGCGGCCGGTCTCCAGCCTGGAGGCCTACGACTGCTGGCTGCGCGGACACGAGGCGCTGCGCCGCTCCACGCCCGAGGACGACGAGGCCGCGCGCACCCTGTTCGAGCGGGCGCTGTCGATCGACCCCACCTACGCCCGCGCCTACGCCGGGCTCTCGCTCAGCCACTTCAAGCGCTGGAACTGGCGCCGGGCCACCGCACGCGAGGAGGCCGACGACCGGCTGTCGCTGGAATACGCCCAGCGGGCCGAAGAGCTGGACGACCACGACCCGGTCGTTCAGCTGGTGCTGGGCCGCACCCACGTCTACCGGCGCAACTTCGCGCAAGGACGCGCGCGGCTCGAGCGGGCGCTGGAGCTCAGCCCGAACGTCGCCGACCTGCTCATGCAGGCGGCCCCCCTGTGGGCCTATCTGGGCGAGGCTGAGCAGGCCGCCGACATGGCCGCCAAGGCCTTCCGCCTCAACCCGCTGCACGATCCTTGGTACCCGCTGTGCGCGGCCATCGCCCAATTCTGCGCCCGGCGTCTGGAAGAGGCGCTGGAGCTGCTGGCCCGCTCGCCGCCCAACGTCGTCTTCGAGCAGCATGCGGTCGCCGCCGCGTGCCTGGCCCTGCTCGGCCGGGAGGAGGAGGCGCGCGGCCACGTCCCGAAGTTCCTGGAGGAGTACCGGGTCAGCATCGCCGGCGGGCGCGACTTCGACCTCGCCGAGGCGGTGCGCCAGGCGCTGGACTCCAACCCCTTCCGCCGCGCAGAGGATCTGGCGCTGCTGGTCGAGGGGCTGACCCGCGCCGGGCTGGCCGCCACCGAGCCCACGACGACGCCCGGCGCGCCGGCGGCCGAGACCGCCCGCCTCGTGCGCGACGGCCGGCTGTGGGAGGCGACCTTCGCCGGCCGCACCGTCCACCTGCCGGACATGAAGGGCTGCCGAGACCTGGCGCTGCTGCTGGCCGCGCCGGGCGAGCGGATCCATTGCATGGACCTGGCCGGTCGCACCGCCGAGAGCGACGCCGGGGCGGCCATGGACCGGCGGGCCCGCGCCGCCTGCCACAAGCGCATCCGCGACCTGCAGGAGCAGCTGGCCGAGGCCGAGCGCGAGGGCGACCTGGCGCGCACCGAGCGGCTGGGCGCCGAGCTCGACGGCCTGATCGAGCAGCTCTCCGCCGCCATCGGCCTGGGCGGCCGCAGCCGCAAGCTGGACGATCCGGCCGAGAAGGCGCGCACCGCCGTCACCTGGCGCATCCGCAATGCGGTCAAGAAGATCGGCGCCGCCCATCCGGCGCTCGGCCGCCACCTGGAGCTCTCCGTCCGAACGGGGGCCTTCTGCGCCTACGCGCCCGAACATCCGGTGCGCTTGATCACATGAGCCGTCGACCGGCGGTCAATCCCAGCTCTCAAGGGAACCTTGCGCCCGCCTCGCCTGTCGTCATGCCAGCAGACAAGGAGGCGCCGATGACGAACGAGATCGAACGG
>JAQVDF010000298.1 GCA_028698405.1 Phenylobacterium sp.
TCCAGGCCGGCTAGCGGCCCACCGGCACGCCAACTGCGCGGGCCTGGCCGATCAGGCCCGCGCAGTTGGCGTCGTCGGCCAGGCCCGGGTCGACGAACGGCAGGACGGCGGCCAGCGGGTTGACGATGGCCCCGAGGGCGGCGGCGACGCCGCCCTGGGCGGTCGCCTGGCCGGCCTCGACCCCGGGCTTTGGACTGCGGATCGGCCCCTCGATGGTGATCGGCAGCGGCACCCGCACCAGGCGGGACTCCTTGGCGTGCCCCTGCAGGCGGAAGGCCATCCGTTCGCTGCCCAGGTTCACCGTCCCCGCGCCGGTGTTGTTCCGCGCTCAGTGCCTCACGCCGCGTCCGGAGAAGGCGATAACCCCCGTCAGCACGAGAATTTTCAGGTCAAGCCCCAGCGAGCGGCGGGCGAGGTACTCCGCGTCGAGCTCCACCTTCTTCGGGATCGGCAGCTCGTCGCGACCATTGACCTGGGCCCAGCCGGTCACCCCGGGGCGCAAGGTGTGGACCCCGGCTTCCGTCCTCAGCGCCACCAGGTCGTCCTGGTTGAACAGCGCCGGCCTGGGGCCCACCAGGCTCATGTCGCCTCTGAGGACGCTCCAGAGCTGCGGCAGCTCATCGAGGCTGGTGCGGCGCAGGAAGCGGCCGACCGGCGTCACCCAGGCGTCCGGATCCTTCAGCAGGTGGGTGGCGACGTTCGGCGCGCCGGTCCGCATGGTGCGGAACTTGGGCATCCTGAAGATGGCGTTGCCTCGCCCCACCCGGTTCGACCAGTGCAGCGCCGGCCCCGGCGAGTCGAGCCGCACGGCGAGCGCGATCCCCGCCAGCAGCGGCGAGAGCAGGACGAGGCCCGCGGCCGAGGCGATGATGTCGAAGGCTCTCTTCACGGCGTCCTGCATGCGGAAGCGCAGAGGTAGCGCTTCGGGCCCGCGCCTGTCACCGAAACTCGTCACCGCCGGGCAGCCGCCAGACGCGCCCCTCGCCGCCGTCGCCCAGGGTCTCGGCGACCCATCGGCAGGCCGCCTCGAGCGTGGCGTCGAGCTCGGCCGGCGCGCCGACGATCGCCAGGGCGCAACCGTTCATCTTCAGGGGGTTGTCGAGCGGCTGTAGCCGAGTCTCGGCGATCAGCGCAGGACCCGCGCCGGCATCCTCCAGGTCGCGCAGAAAGGCGTCAAAGGTCTCGAGGTCCTTCAGCGGCAGCCATATCGCCACCACGGCCTGCGGGTTGCGCCGGCGAACCGCTGCGGCCGTCTCAACCGCACGGGCGTAGTCGTCGGCCTTCTCGAACGGCGGATCGATCAGCACCAGCAGGGCGCCCGGCCGCGCGCCGGCCGCCGCCAGCTTGAAGCCGTCGCCGAGCCGCGCCTCGGCGCCCCGCCGCCCACGCAGCAGTTCGGACAGTCGCCGATGCTCGTCCGCGTTCAGCTCGCAGGCGAGGTAGCGGTCGGCGGGCCGCAATCCCTCGGCGATCAGCCAGGGCGAGCCCGGGTAGTATTTCAGCGCGCCCTTCGGGTTGGCGCGGCGCACCGCGTCGACCAGTGGCGCGAAGGCGGGCGGCGGCTCGGCCTCGCGCATCAGCCGGCCGATGCCGGCCTCGGCCTCGCCGCTCTTGCGGGCCGCCTCGCCGGCCAGCTCGTACAGACCCGAGCCCGCGTGGGTGTCGATCACCGTCAGCGCCGGCGCAGCCTGCCGCATCAGCGCCAACAGCCGCAGCAGGGCGGCGTGCTTGACGAGGTCGGCGAAGTTCCCGGCGTGGAAGGCGTGGCGGTAATTCAAGGACTTCCCCTCTGCCGGCGGGCGGAACCGCCCCTCTGGGGTCACGTTCCGCGGGGCAGACCTCGGAGCCGCCATGACCCGATCCCCCGCCGAACCCGCCCCGCCCGCCGCCGCGGCGGGCCTGACCTATGTGTCGGATCTCGATCCGGGCATCCGGCGGGTCAAGACCGGCGCCGGTTTCGGCTATCGCGACGCCGACGGCAAGCGCATCGAGGCGGCGGCGACGCTGGAGCGCATCCGCGCCCTCGCCATACCGCCGGCCTGGACCGACGTGTGGATCTGCCCCGACCCGACCGGCCACATCCAGGCCACCGGTCGCGACCTGAAGGGCCGCAAGCAGTACCGCTACCACGAGGCTTGGCGCAGCGTGCGCGACGCCGGCAAGTACGACCGCATCATCGCCTTCGGCCGCGCCCTGCCCCGCCTGCGCCGGCGGGTGGAGGCGGACCTGGCCCGCCGGGGCCTCGCCCGCGAAAAGGTGCTGGCGGCGGTCGTGCGGCTGATGGAGATCACCCTGATCCGTGTCGGCAACGACGAATACGCCCGGCAGAACAAGAGTTTCGGCCTGACCACCCTGCGCGACCGGCACGTGAAGTTCGAGGGCGCGAAGGCGGTTTTCGAATTCAACGGCAAGAGCGGGAAGGTCCACCGCACCGGCTTCCGCGACCGGCGCCTGGCCCGCATCGTCCGCAGCTGCCAGGAGCTGCCCGGCCAGCGGCTGTTCCAGTATCTCGGCGACGACGGCGAGCGGCACGCGGTGGGCTCGGCCGACGTCAACGCCTACATCCGCGAGGCGATGGGCGACGACTTTTCGGCGAAGGACTTCCGCACCTGGGCCGGCACCCTGTCGGCCGCGCGGGCGCTGATCGCCACCGAGGCCTGCGCGAGCGCCGCCGAAGCCAGGCGCAACATCAACACCTGCGTGAAGGCGGTCGCAGGCCTGCTCGGCAACACCGCCGCGGTCTGCCGCAGAGCCTACATCCACCCGCTGGTGCTGGAGGCCTACCAGGAGGGCGCGCTTCCGCTGAAGCCCGCCGCCTCCGAGAGGGCGTTCGAGCTGGCCGTCATCCGCTTCCTGGAGACCGCCCGCGACGAGGCCGCCGAGGCCGGCCGCCCCCGCCCCAGGCTCGCCGCGGGGCGCGGCGGAGCCGAACCCGCGGTCAGCGCCGCAGGCTGAAGCCGACCCGCAGCATGCGCGGCGCGGCGAAGCTCTCGATCCCGTCGGCCGTCTCCCCGATCTCGACTTCGGCGTCGAACAGGTTGTCGGCGGCGACGTAGACCTCCGCCGTCTCGCTCACCCGCCAGGCCGCCCGCAGATCGACCAGCACGGCCGGGGACAGCTTGCGCAGATTGAGGTCGTCCTCGAAGCGGGCGCTCTCGTACCTGAGGTCGGCGGAGAGCCGCAGCAGCTCGACGGGCCGCCAGTCCGCGCCAGCGGTGGCGGTCAGCTCGGGGGTCTGGGCCGGCCGCTTGCCGGTGAGCTGGGGGGCAGCCGACCCGCCGTCCACCCGCGCCCGCGTCGCCCCGAGCGCAGCCCGCAGCGACAGCCTCTCCGAGAGCTCGGCCGCGGCGTCGAGTTCGACACCGGTGGCCTCGATGACGCCTACGTTCCGGCGCTGGCGCAGCACGCCGCCGGCGGGGACGAAACCGGCTACCGGGAAGGTCGCGGGCCCGAAGCCGATGGTGACGTTGGTGATCGGGTCCTCCAGCCGGTTGTGGAACACCGTGGCGCTCCAGCGCACGGGCGCCTCGCCCAGCAGCCCGGCCTCGATCCCGTAGAGCCGCTCGGGCTCGAGCGAGGCGTTGGCCTCGGTGATGTCGTTGCCGACGCGGAAGGGGCGGTGCAGCT
>JAQVDF010000299.1 GCA_028698405.1 Phenylobacterium sp.
GGAGGACGACGAGCTCGAGGAGCGCAGCTTCGATCCGGCCGACGAGGCGCCGAAGTCGCCCAGGTTCGGCGACGGCACGCCCGCCAGCCTCGACCCCAGCAACATCGGCGAGCGCGACGACCCCGAGCTCGACTGGGGCGAGGCCGAACCCGGCGCGGTGTTCGGCTCCAACCACACCCGCCGTGGCGTCAAGACCGAAGCCGAACGCGGCCAGGGCCGCCGCACGCGCGCCCGCACCAAGGAGATCATCAACCGCCAGGTGTGATCGGGCCGCCCGGGAGAGGGACGGCGACCTGCCTGCCGAGGCGACAGGCAGGCCTTGCGGCGGCCAGTCACCGGAGCGGGACGGTGACCGGTTGCGCGCAGCGCCGCCCGTCACCCTCGAAGGCCGCTCACTCGACGCCGAGTTCCTTGCGCACGAAGCGGTAGGTCTCGCGCTTCTCGCAGGCGCAGGCGCGCATGCGGCCGTCCTGATCCCACCAGACGAGCAGCGGGTAAGCGAAACGGACCCCGTTGTCGGCCATCAGCGGGACCAGCTGATCGACCAGCCGGCGGCCGGCCTCGACGATGGCGCTGCGGGCGGGGTCCCCGTCGGCGGGCGGGATGCCGGGCGCCGTCCAGGCCGCGGCTGGGACCGCCTCCCAGCGCTCCATCAGCGCCCAGCTGCGGTTCAGCCACAGCTCGGCCACCGTCGACCGCTCCTCGGGCGTGGACTTGGACAACCCGTTCACGTCCCGCCGGGCGATCTCGATCACCCGCGTGTCGACCCCGACGGCGTGCAGGTCGGGAAACTGCTCGGCCTTGAAGCGCAGGCAGTCCGGACAGGTGCGGAACGAGACCATGTAGAGCCTGGCCCCGTTGTGGCCCGGCGAGACCCAGCCGGCCTCCTGCTCCAGCAGGCGGGCGATTTCGGGCGCGTGCCGATCGATGGTCTTCGGCCGCCAGCGCAGGTCGTAGGCCCACCAGGCCCAGCCCGCGGCGACCAGGCCGGCGACAACGATCACCAGGACGGCGATCACCGTCAGACGCTTGCTGTTCATGAGCCCCCCGGCCGTCAACGCATGGTGGGAATGACGAAGGCGCTGTCCTCGACCGAGCCCTCGGGCCAACGGGCGGTCACGGTCTTCACCTTGGTCCAGAAACGCACGCCTTCCATGCCGTGCTGGTTGGCGTCGCCGAAGGCGCTCCGCTTCCAGCCGCCGAAGGTGTGGTAGGCGACCGGCACCGGGATCGGCACGTTGATCCCGACCATGCCGACGTTCACCCGGCTGGCGAACTCGCGCGCCGCCCGGCCGCTGCGGGTGAAGATCGCCACCCCGTTTCCGTAGGCATGCTGCGAAGGCAGGGCCAGCGCCTCCTCGAAGCTCTCCGTGCGGACCAGCTGCAGCACCGGGCCGAAGATCTCGTCCTGGTAGGACTTCATCTCCGGCCGCACGCGGTCGAACAGCGTCGGTCCGATGAAGAACCCCGTCTCGTAGCCCTGCAGGGCGAAGCCCCGGCCGTCGACGACGAGTTCGGCGCCCTCCTCGGCGCCCAGCGCGATGTAGTCCTCGATCCGCTTGCGGTGCGCGGCGGTGACCACCGGACCGTACTGGGCCTCGGCGTCGGTGGAGACCCCGACCTTCATCCTGGCGACCTCGTCCACCAGCCGCTCGCGCAGCGCCTGCGCCGTCTTCTCGCCCACCGGCACGGCCACCGGCAGGGCCATGCAGCGCTCGCCGGCCGAGCCGTACGCGGCGCCGACGATGTCCTTCACCGCCTGGTCGAGGTCGGCGTCGGGCAGCACGATGCCGTGGTTCTTGGCTCCGCCCATGGCCTGGCAGCGCTTCCCGTGGGCGGCCGCCTCCCGGTAGACGTAGTGGGCGATGTCGGACGAGCCGACGAAGCTGACCGCGGCGATGTCGGGATGGCGCAGGATGGCGTCGACCGCCGCCTTGTCGCCGTGCACCACGTTCAGCACGCCCGCGGGCGCCCCGGCCTCCATCATCAGCTCGCCCAGCCGGACCGGGACGGAGGGATCCTTCTCCGACGGCTTGAGGACGAAGGCGTTGCCTGCCGCGATGGCGACCCCGAACATCCACATCGGGATCATCGCCGGGAAGTTGAACGGGGTGATCCCCGCGCCGACGCCCAGCGGCTGGCGCATCGAATAGACGTCGATCCCCGGCCCCGCGCCCTCGGTGAACTCGCCCTTCAGGGCGTGCGGGATGCCGCAGGCGAACTCGATCACCTCCAGGCCCCGCTGGATGTCGCCGCGGCTGTCGGCGACGACCTTGCCGTGCTCGGACGAGAGCAGCTCGGCCAGCTCGTCCATCCGCGCCTCGACGAGCCGCTTGAACTCGAACATCACCCGCGCCCGCCGTTGCGGGTTCACCCGCGCCCACTCGGCCTGGGCCCGCACCGCGGCCTGCACCGCGGCGTCCACTTCGGCGGCGTCGGCGAGGGCCACCTTCGCCTGCACCTGGCCGGTGTTGGGATCGAAGACATCGCCGTACCGGCCCGATGACCCCGGCCGCGCCGCCCCGCCGATGAAGTGGTGGATGTCACGCATGTGACGAGTCTTAGGCCCCTCCCGGCCGTCCGGCTAGTTGATCTCGCCGGCCCCGCGGCGCATGCGTTTGGCATGTCACGCGACGCGATGCGGCTGATCATCGAGGGACGGGTGCAGGGCGTCGGCTACCGCTTCTGGGCGGTGCGCGAGGCGGCTGCCCTGGGCCTCGACGGCTGGGTGCGCAACCGCCGCGACGGCAAGGTCGAGCTGCTGGCGATCGGCGAGCCGGGCGCGCTGCAGCGGCTGGCCGAGCTCTGCCACGAGGGGCCGCCCGGCGCCGCCGTGCTGCGCGTCGACCGCTCCCCCGACGAGGACGACGGGTCCGAGCGCTTCGAGGAGCGGCCGACGGTCTAGCCGCTCGCCTTGCCCGCCTCCGCGACACGCGCGATCTTCCGGGCGATGACCATCGCCGCCGCCACGACCGCCGACGCCGGGCGCCGGGCGCACATCGTCGACGTGCTGATCGAGGAGCGTGCGCCGACGTTGTCGGCGAGCGCGGCCTGGCCCCTGCTGCGCCCGGCGCTCTACAACCTGCTGCACTACCGCAAGGCCCGACGGATGGCCGACCACATCGCCCCGCTCCCCGGACGGGCGGCGCTGGACCACGTCTCGGCCGAACTGTCCCTGAAGGTGGAGGCCCTCGGCCTGGAGCGGCTGCCGGACGCCGGCCGGATCATCCTGATCGCCAACCATCCCACCGGAATCGCCGACGGCGTGGCGCTCTTCGATGCGGTCAAGGCCCGCCGGCAGGATATCTGCTTCTACGCCAACGCCGACGCGCACCGCGTGTGCGGGGGACTCGGCGAGGTGCTGATCCCGGTCGAGTGGGTGGAGGCCAAGCGCACCCGCGAGCGCACCCGCCTGACCCTGCAGATGACCCGCGAGGCGATGGAGGCCGAGCGGGCTCTGGCCATCTTTCCAGCCGGCCGGCTGGCCAGGCGCGCCCCCGACGGCACGCTGGCCGACCCGCCGTGGATGACCACCGCGCTGTCCGTCGCCCGCAAGTACGACGCCCAGGTCGTGCCGGTGCACGTCGCCGGCCCCTGGTCGACGCTGTTCCACCTGTTCAAC